>NZ_ATYG01000043.1:0-12959 GCF_000427565.1 Carboxydothermus ferrireducens DSM 11255 | reverse complement strand
TCAACCAAACGCACATATTCGTAATTCCCTGCTTTAACTACTTTAAGATGCATAGAAACCCCTCCAAAAAGGTTATCTATGCATATTGTACCATAAGTTATAAGCATAAATCTATATTTTCAAGGCTATATCTAAAAATAATTTGTCCCTACATTTTTGAAAGGTTTAAAAAATCGATGCAGTATTTTCAAGGGTTTGCGGGCTTTTTTAGGCCGTTTTTCGCAATTAACTGACAAACTCGGGATAAAATAATATTCGCTAAAAACAGAAAAAAACCTCCCATTTTATGGGAGGTTTAATATCTTTTTCCATTAGGATGCTTTATCTTTAATTAAAATAACTTTCAACGTGTGCAGGATAATTTCTAAATCTTTAAGAGGGGTATAAGCTTTGGCGTACAGCAAGTCGTATTTTAGCTTGTCTTCAAAAGAGGTACTGTATTTCCCTTCAACCTGGGCAAGACCGGTTAGACCGGATTTTAGTTTTAGACGTAAGGCATACTCCGGAACCTCATCGGTAAATTTTTCGACAAAGAAAGGGCGTTCCGGCCTTGGTCCAACTAAGCTCATGTCCCCCTTTAAAACATTTATTAACTGGGGCAATTCATCAATCCGGGTTGCCCGTAAAAACCTTCCGACCCGGGTAATCCGGGGATCGTTTTCCGTAGCTAAAGTAGGTCCCGTGAGTTTCTCCGCATCTTTCACCATGGTGCGGAATTTATAACAGTAAAATTTTCGCCCGTTTTCCGTTACCCTTTCCTGTAAGTAAAATACCGGTCCTTCGGAATCAAGCTTAATTAAAAGGGCAGTTACAAGCATTATCGGGCTTGCCAAAATTAGGGCAATTAAAGCCAGCAAGATATCCATCGCCCTTTTGACCATCTGCATCCCGGCAGGCAAGGAAAGCCCTTCCAAATAAAAGACCGGTAAGTCGCCTATCGATTCAAGCTTGGCCTGGGAAAGGACGATATCATAATAATCGGGGATAACGTACACCGGAATATTTTCCGACAAAGTTAAAAGTAATATTTCTTTTTTAAGCTTGTCCGGAAGGTTATTACCGATAAGTACCACTTCCGGCCGGTACTTATTGATGGCTTCCTTAACTTCCTCAATTGTTCCCGGAGCTGCCAGCTTTCCCGCAACCTCAAAGAGGTCAATCTTGTTATCTTTGATCTTATCCCGGGTAATGTGGATTTCTTTGTGACCGCCAATTAATAAAAGCCGCCTTGCTCCATATGCTTTCTTCTCCAGCCGCCAGAGCCAGAGCCGCCAGGGAATAAAAATTATAAGCTGCAGGATAAGGGCAACCACGAAAACCGTCCGCGGAAAGGAAAAGCCCCGGAAGAAGAACGCCATGCCCATGGCTACCGGCAGCAAAAGCACGATCGCCCAAACGGTAGAGGCGATAACTTCTGCCCGGCTTCGTTTATAACTCTGGTATAAACCATACACATTAAAAAGTAAAAGCCCCGCTAAAGTTACCCACGGGTAAACGGTAAGATAAGCTATAAAGTTTTCTTCAGGAAGCTTAAAACCAAAGCGCAGCAAAAAAGCCGCTACAAAGCCGAGGTTTAAGAAAACGGCGTCAATTAAAACGGAAGCAATGGTTAAAAGTTTTAGTTTTGTATTTTTATCCATCAAAAACTGCCTCCGTATCTTTTAAAAGTTTCTTGTACAGGCAGTCATAGGAACTGACCATTTTTTCAACGGTATAATTTTCGCTATAAATAGAAAAACTCCTCTTTCCCATTTTAAACCTGAGCTCCCCATCCTGTAAAAGGGAAATTATGGCGTGAAAAGCCTTTTCAGCATCTCCCTCATCCACTAAAAACCCATTTTCTCCCTCATAAACAAGTTCCGGTATGCCTCCCACTTTACTGGCAACCACCGGCAATCCCGCCGCCATAGCTTCGAGAATCGAAACGGGTAAGCCTTCATGCCGGGAAAAAAGCGTAAAAACATTAAAATCCCCCAACAAATCGTAAACATCTTCCCGGTGTCCCAAAAGATGGATTTTTTCCGAAAGCCCCCTTTTTAATATTTCCGCCCGAAGCCACTCTTTTTGCGGTCCATCTCCTACTACGACAAAAACAACCCTGTCCCAGTTTTTTATTACCATTTCCGCTGTTTTAAGGAGAAGCTCTAAGTCCTTGGGAGGGGCAAGGCGAAATACAGTTCCTACTATTTTTATTTCATCACTAATTCCAAGCTCCTGCCGAAGCTTTCCCTTTTTTGTTATAATTTCCGGCAAGCCATTGGGAATATAGGTTAACTTCTCTTTCCGGGTAATTTTATATTCAAGTCCTTTCCGGTAATCTTCCCGGGATACCGTCACCATCATGCTGCCAAACAAGCCCGCCAGTCGCTCCGCCCAGACATAAAAAAGAAATTTAAGTAGTGGTTGATTTAAGTCAAAAACCCAACCGTGCACGGTAAAAATCCTAACCGGCACGCGGGCAAAAAAAGCTGCAATTCTCCCTACTATTCCTGCTTTGGTGCTGTGGCAGTGGACGATATCAAACTTTTCCTTTTTAAAAATGCCTATTAATTTCAATAATAGCTTAAAATCCTTCGTTAAAACTATTTCCCGCTCCATCTCCGGTAGCGGCCAAAGTTTTATATACGGATAATCTTTTAACCAGGAAAATAACTCTCCTCCGGGAGCAGCCATCACGGTAATATCGTATTCTTCAGGATTTAGGCCGCTAACAATATGATAGAGAACCTTCTGGGCTCCTCCCGCCTCACTTAAGGTAATGAGGTGCAAAAGTTTTATTTTCTTCTTCATATTAATTCTCCAGCATCCACCCTCTACTTTCAAACCTCCAACTTCCGTTTATGCCACTCAACCGTCTTTTTAAGGCCCTCCTCCAAACTCACCTTTGGCTCAAAACCCAAAATATTCCGGGCCAAAGATATATCCGCAAGGGAATCCCGGACATCTCCAACCCTTGCCTCAGCATATACTGGCTCAATATCCACCCCGATAATCTCTTTTATCACTTTGTAAAGCCTATTTAAAGTAATCCGCTCTCCGCAGGCAATATTAAATACCTTCCCAGAAGCTCCCCGGGCCGTTAAAGCCAGCATATTCGCTTCAACCACATCATCGATAAAAATAAAATCCCTGGTCTGCAGACCATCCCCATAAATTGTCGGCGGCATACCTTTTAACAATGCATCGATAAACTTAGGTATCACCGCTGCGTACTGGGAATTGGGGTCCTGCTTTGGGCCGTAAACGTTAAAGTATCGAAGTCCCACCGCTTCAATACCGTAAATCCGGGTAAAAACTTGAAGATATAACTCTCCGGCATACTTCGAAACCGCATAAGGTGAAAGCGGCTCCGGGTACATGTCTTCTTTTTTCGGTAAAGTTTCATTATTCCCGTATACTGCTGAAGACGCCGCGTAAACCACTCTTTTTACTCCGTTTTCCTTAGCAGCCAAAAGCACATTAATCGTGCCGGTAACGTTTACTTCGTGGCATTTTAAAGGGTCATCGATAGAAGCCGGCACCGACGCCATCGCCGCTTCGTGAAATATATAATCCACATCTTCGACTATATTTCTTAATAAATCTAAATCCCGCACATCTCCTTTAATAAAGGTAATTTTATCTAAAACTTCCGAGAGATTTTCCTCTTTACCGCTTGATAAATCATCCAGGACAACGACCTCAGCTCCGTCTCGTACCAACCTCTCCACTATATGGGACCCAATAAAACCTGCTCCACCGGTAACCAGGAATTTTGCCAAAGTTAATCCCCTTTCATTGTTATTTAAAATATTTAAGCAAACTTTAGAAGTACTTCTAAAGTTTTTGCTGCAGTTTTATTCCATGAAAAATTCTTTGCATGAATTTTACCACCATTAATTAATTTTTTCCGCAGATTTATATCACTTACTACCTTCAAAATACCTTCTGAAATAGATGAAATATCGTAAGGATCAACATAGTATGCAAATTCTCCTGCAATTTCAGGCATTGAAGTTAGATTAGAAGTAATTACTGGAGTACCTGCAGCCATAGCTTCTAATACAGGTAAACCAAATCCTTCATACAATGAAGCATATATAAACGCAGCAGAATTATGATAGATATAAGGTAAATCTTCATCATCTACATAACCAGTAAATATTATATTTTTATTGTTTTGAATATCAAGATTCATTTTACCAGCA
Source organism: Carboxydothermus ferrireducens DSM 11255 (assembly GCF_000427565.1). NCBI lineage: Bacteria > Bacillati > Bacillota > Clostridia > Thermoanaerobacterales > Thermoanaerobacteraceae > Carboxydothermus > Carboxydothermus ferrireducens. The sequence continues at coordinate 8,772 of NZ_ATYG01000043.1, read as the reverse complement.
AATGATAACCCTGACTTTCCCACTATAACTAATGGTATATTAATTAGTCTGTTAATTTTTTCATATGCTTTTACTATATTTTCAATATTTTTTCTTGGTGATGGTGACGAAACCATAAGTAAATATTGTTTTGGTAAGTTATATTTACTTGCTACTTTTTCACATTTTTCCTCATCTTTTGTTTCATCTATAAAAAATTTATCATCTACTCCTAAGTGTATAACAGTAATTTTTTCAGGCTTCACATTGTATATGTTTATTATTCTTGATTTAGTAAACTCTGAAACACTTATTATATGTTTTGCATTTTTTAAAAGCTTTGGCCAAAGAAACTTATACCATTTTGCAAAATATTTGTTATACCATTCAGGATTTTCAACAGGCGCAATATCATGCATAGTAATAACTTGATTCTTGTAAATAATAGGTCCTGAACCACCAGGTGACCACAATAATGAATTATTTCTTATTTTTCCAGGCAAAATGAATTGTTCCCAAAGGTGCCCTAATCCATAAGGTAGTTCTTTAGATGGATATAACTCAATAAATTGTTTTGATGAAATTCTTTTTATAATTTCACTTGCATACCTTTGAACCCCAGTCTGTATTTGTGTTTTATACCTTGAATTAATATAAATTTGTTTATTATTTTGAATCATAATACATCTCCTTTAAAATAATTTCAATAATTCATCAAGAAATTTTTTTACATAGTTTTCCCATGTTAGTTCTTTTGTTAAGTTTTTTGCTAAACTACCCATCTTACGATATTCTTCAGGTTTGTTAACATATAAATAATACATTTTATTTATAGCTGTAGCCATAGACAAAATATCATTTGGATCACATTCAAGTACTGCATTTTTTAAATATTGTGCCGGTGGAATATTAAAGCTGACAATTGATGGTTTTTCAAATAATGCAGCTTCAAAAGGTACTAAACTGAATCCTTCTACGAAAGAACAATTAATAACAGCAATAGAATTTTTATATAACATTTGAAGTTCATAATTACTTACTTTGGGATAATGTATAACATTATTTTTATTTTGTATTAACTTTTGATTTTCAAAATTAAGTTCACCAACAACAATTAATTTAGCTTTATTACATATTTCAGAATTCAAAAAGGCTAATATCATATTTTTAAAGTTTTTATGGGGTAAATTAGGATTTACAATTAAAAAATAATTGTTAACATTTTTAATTATGTTATTTAATTTTCCATCATCATTCACATAATTTCTACCTAAATGATTAACCCCCGGTGGTATAACTTTTATTTTGTTTTCTTCAATTTTTGTATATTTTAAAATTTTCTTTTTCGAAATCTCAGATACTGTAAATATTAAATCAGATTTTGAAATACAAAATTTTACATTATATTTAAAATACCATTTAGTAAATAAGGGAACTCCATTGGGATATTCTAATGGAATAACATCATGAACCACTACAACTTTTTTAAAGCTACCATAATAAGGTAAGTCATTACTGGCAGAAATTAAAATATCATCTTTTTTAAGTAAATACGGTAAAAAAAATTGAAACCAAATAAATCTTTTTTTCCAGTGATTTTTTTTATCTCTAAAAAAGGAGTTTAAAACTAAAATCTTATCTTTAGATATAAAATCAAATAATTCCGGATATTGAGTTATTATTTTTAAATTTTTATTTAAGTTTTTACTTAATTCTTTTAGAAAATTAAGGGTAAACACTTGAATACCTGTAAAAGTATCAGGTTTCATATGACTACAATCTAAATATATATTCATTTATTGCGCCCCCAAGATTTATATTAAGGCCAAAAGATACCACAAATGCCGCCAATGCAAAGAATCAATAAATAATGAGTTTAATAAAATAACTATTACAAAACTGAAAAACACGTAATCTCCTTGTCTTAAACTTTTTATCAATATATTTAGGAACAAATAAAGATATAAAATTAATCCTAAAAAACCATTCTCAACTAATATTCTTAAAAATAAATTATGAACTGAAGGAGTAATATATTTTGCTCCAAGCTTCTCTTCAATCTTTGGAGAGTAACTTTCAAAATTTCCAGGCCCAATTCCAATAATAGGGGATTTCCGCCACAAGATAAAAGCAGCTTTCCAAGCAACAAATCGTCCACCAGTATCATAATCTTGTAATATGTTAGTTTCTTTTAAATTATTTTCTACCTTATTTTTAATAATCATTCTATCTCCAAACGGTATAAGTTTTTTAAATTTACTTATATATAAGCTATTTTCATGAAAAAGATTGGGCACAATAAAAATACTTAAGCATATAATAACTATAAGTGCCAACAACTTCTTGGTTATTTTAAATTTGCTATCTTTTGTAAGAAAATATTTTAATATGTACAATAAAAATATCCCTATTAATAAAGAGTAAAAGCTTGCTCTACTTGTTGATAAAATAAGATAAATAATCGAAATGAAAAATAGAAAAATCTCAAAGCTATATTTTTTGAAATCACTTATTTCATTGTCTAATATATTATTTACTCTTGATAAAACAAAATAAATTAAGAAAGCTGAATAAACGTTTGGGTCCTTAAAAAGACTTTGTATTCTATGATCATTAACTATATAGTTTGCAAAACTAAAATTATAATAATTAGCAATTTTTAAAACGCCAATCAAAGAAATTACCATAGATAGTATTACTGCTAAATTATAAGCGTATATAATTACGTTTTTCACTCCAAATTCTTCATCAAAGTACCTCAAAAGTAAATATAAGGATAATAAGTATTGTGTAGCAATAAAAAATCTTAAATTTCCCCCTAAAATAGCGTATTGCAATGTATTATAAGTTAAAATTATAACAACAAGAAATTCTATATTGCTTTTAAAGATTGCACTAATTTTTTTATTTTTTATTAAAGTTATTAAAAAAAAGAAAAATAGGGGTAAAAAAAGGTAATCAGAAATTGCTGGTTCAAAAAATACAACAAACGAAAATAAAATATATAGTAAAATTAATAATTTTATTATAAACTCTAAACGTTGACCTATTACAATCACTTTAATACGCTCCCTTTTTAAAAACTATTGCTGTAAATGTTTTAAATAAAATGTACATGTCATAAATTATATCCCAATTTTTGCTATACCAAACATCTAATTTTACTCTTTCATCATATGTAATATCATTTCTACCACTTACCTGCCATAAACCAGTCAATCCAGGTTTAACACTCAAGTAGTAATAAATATATTTCCCATACTTTTTTATCTCATCTTCAGTTATTGGCCTGGGGCCAACTAAACTCATATCTCCCTTTATTATATTTACTAACTGCGGAAGCTCATCTAAACTGGTTTTACGTAATATTCTTCCTATTCTTGTAACGCGCGGATCATTTTTTAGTTTAAATTCTTTTTCCCATTCTTCCTTTAAAGCAGGGTTTTTTTCTAAAAGCTTCTTTAAACGCTCATTCGCATCAGCATACATTGTCCTAAATTTATAACAGTAAAATTTTTTCCCTTTATATCCAACTCTCTCATGCTTAAAGATAATACTACCATTTGAATCAATTTTGATTAAGACTGAAATAATGATAAAAATTGGCATAGCAGTAACTAGTAAAAAGACACTTAAAATTATATCAAAAAGCCTCTTAAATTTCTGTGAAAATGTTTTTACATCACTATTATCAATTACATCCACAACTTTATTATTATAAACTGCTATTTCTCCATTAATAACAATACTTTGATCAGTACTCATTTCATAAAATATTAATTTACAACTATTTTTTATAGATAATTCAATTAATTCTTTTATTTCATTCATATCGCAACGACATTTCACATGTAACTCAATTGTTTTTTTATTGAAACGTGCATTAAATTCGTTTATATTGACTGTTACTATTTTATCTTCACTATTTTCATTAATCTTTACATACAGGTATGGAAGATTTATCTTTTGGATTTCAATCTTTACTTTTTCAATCTCCTTATATTTCATTACAATTAAACTATAAGTATATCCATTCAGCGTTAAAAGAAAAAACTCAACAGAAAAGTAAGTACCAGTAAACAAACGACTTATATTTAATTTAAAAATAAAAACAATGAAAATATATAAAATCAGAGTAAATATTATTGAAACTAATGATGATTTTAATTCATTTTGAAAATTAAAAGGCAAATCATCACTGCTAAAATAATACTTAAAATACGTTAAAAATAATGGAATTAATATCAAAAAATACCAAAATCCATTAAACTCATGTTTTATTCTAATTATGTTATCATATACACAAAATGATATTAACAAAAATAACAAAACGCTAACTAAAAAATTCAAACCATAAAAAATTAATTTTTTTCCATTCATCCTAAGCAAATTCCATCATACCTCTCTTAGACATAAACTTACTTTATCTTCCATAAATATCCTTTAATCGAACAATATCATCTTCCCCAACATAGCTGCCCACCTGGATTTCGATTATTTCCAAAGGCACTTTGCCGGGATTTATCAGGCGGTGCGCCTTGGTTGGAGGTACGTAAATACTTTCGTTTTCGTAAACATACTTTTCCTGACCGTCTATTTCAACAAGCGCTGTTCCTTTTATCACCACCCAGTGTTCACTCCGGTGGTAGTGAAATTGAAGGCTCAGCTTCTGCCCGGGATTTACCACGATACGTTTTATTTTATACCTTGGCCCTTCTTCCAATACAGTATAACTCCCCCAGGGCCTGTGGATGGTAAGGTGCTCGTCTGATTGGGGTAGATTTTGCTCTTTAAGCTTACTAACTACTTCTTTTACCTTCTGGGCTTCACCTTTTTTGGCGATTAACAGGGCATCCGGAGTTTCTACTACCATAATCCCTTCAAGACCTATAGTTGAAACAAGTCTTTTTTCGGTTAAGATCAGGCTATCCTTAGTTTCTATAGTCAGAGCATTTCCTATTACCGCATTATTATCGTCATCTTTAGGCAGTAGCTCATAAATGCTCTCCCAGGATCCCACATCAGACCACTGCAGTTCTAAAGGAATTACTGCAGCTTTATCCGTTTTCTCCATCACCGCATAATCCAGAGAAATATCCGGCATTTCCGAAAAAGTATTTAAAACATCTTCATAACTTTTTCCCTCTATTTTTTCGTAAATATCCGGAGCATGTTTTTTAAATTCTTCCAATATATCTCCAATAGTAAATGCAAACATCCCGGAATTCCAGTAAAAGTTTCCGCTTTGAAAGTACTCTACTGCTTTTTCCAGATTTGGTTTTTCTACAAACCGTTTTACTTTAAAACCTTCACTAATTTCTTCTCCTTTTTCTATGTAGCCATATCCTGTTTCCGGTTTTGTAGGTTTAACACCAAAAGTACCAAGAAAACCTGCTTGGGCAAGGTTGTCCATTTTTAAAAGATATTCACCAAAAGCATCCTGGGGGTTAATTAAATGATCGGAAGGAGAAATAAATATGGTTTCGCTTTCATTTACTTTTTTTACTTCTAAAAGATATTTTACCGCCAGGGCGACCGCAGGTGCGGTGTTTCTACCCACTGGCTCAAACAAAATATTTTCTCCTAATGTAGAGTTAATCTCTTCTACATGGTTTTTGACGAGGAATTTGTAGTCATTATTGGTAATAATAAAAATATCTTCCGGATTTAAAACAGTCAAAATCCTTTTAACAGTTTTTTGCAAAAAAGATTCTTTATCCCCAAGGCTTAAAAACTGCTTGGGATAGGTTTTTCGGGATAACGGCCAAAGTCTTGTCCCACTTCCACCGGCTAAAATTACTGCTTTCATACCTATACCACCTAATTTTTTATTTTTTTTAATACTCCCACTCAAAATCCTCTAACCCTGCATTAATAATTCTTTGCTTTAAATCAGTTGTTATTTCTTTCAATCTTTCTGGACTTTTCGCTTCACACCTTGCCACCAGGACCGGCTGTGTATTCGATGCCCTAACCAGTCCCCAGCCATCAGGATAAAGTATCCTTATGCCGTCAACGGTAATGGCGTAGTACTGTTTTAATGCCTCTTCTTTTATTTTTTCTATTACTTTAAACTTCAGGTCATCCGGGCAGTCAATTCTGGTTTCGGCGGTGCTGTAATATACCGGAACATCAGCCAAAAGCTCGGACAATTTTTTATCGGTATTGGATAGAATCCTTAAAAGCCTTCCGGCCGCATAAAAGGCATCATCAAAGCCGTAATATTCATCAGCAAAAAACATGTGGCCGGACATTTCCCCGGTAAACAACGCATTTAGTTCTTTCATTTTGGCTTTAATAAGAGAATGTCCGGTTTTATAAAAGTACGGTTTTCCTCCAAGCTTTATTATTTCATCTACTAATGCCTGAGAGCATTTTACTTCCACAATTGCCGTTTCGCCCGGGTACCGGGCTAATATCTCCCGCCAGTATAAGATCATGAGCTTATCGCCCCAAACTACTTCCCCCTTGTCATCTACTACCCCAATGCGGTCGGCATCGCCATCAAAGGCAATACCCAGGTCAGCTTTTTCTTCGCGGACATGGTTTATTAAATCCACTAAGTTTTCTCTTTTGACCGGGTCGGGATGGTGGTTGGGAAAATTGCCATCAGGCTGGCAGTATAATGGTATAACTTCACAGCCAAGGGCTTCTAAGTAAGGTACGATGTAGTCCGAAGCCGCTCCGTTGCCTGCATCAGCTACTACTTTTAATTTCTTTGGGCCAAGTTTTATTTTTGAGGTGAGCATCTCAATATAAGCTTGGCCAATGTTTTCTTGAGTAACTTTACCCGGCTTTTCACTCAATGCTATCCTATTTTCTTCAATTATTTTTCGTATTTCCTGAATTTGCTCACCGTAAATAGTAGTTTTCCCAAGGGCAAGTTTTAAGCCGTTAAATTCTTTAGGATTATGGCTTCCGGTAACCATTACCCCGCCATTTACGTCAAAATGATAAAGGCTGTAGTAAAAAAGCGGCGTGGTAACTATGCCGATATCAATAACATCTATTCCTACAGCCATAAGACCTTTTGTGATATAATCCTTAATTCTCGGGGTAGAAAGCCGAACATCGCCACCGACAGTAGCTCTTGTTATTCCCTGGTTTTTAAGAAATGTCCCATAGGCCTGTCCAATTTTTTCCACTACTTCATTGGTAAGTTCGGTTTCAGCTATACCACGAATGTCGTATTCACGGAAGATAGAAGGAATAATGTGCATACAAACAACCTCCAAAAAAGTTCAAAAATGCTTTTCAATAATCATATTTAAATAATTTTTTATTTCATTTTGAAAACGAGTTTTAGAAAATCTCTCCGCATTTTTTCTTATTAAATAAGGATCAAATTTATCTTCGAATTTTAAAAACCTACTTATAGCGTCACTTAAACTTTCTACTGTTTGTTCATTAAAGTGTATTCCCGTTTCACCATCAATAACAGTTTCGCTGGTCCCACCTTTGCCGAGGGCTATTACTGGAGTACCACACGCCTGAGCTTCTACAGGAATAATTCCAAAATCTTCATCTGCCGCAAATACAAGCGCCTTCGCTTTTTCCATATAATCTTTTACCACTTCATCGGGTTGCCAGCCCAATAAATCAATATTTTTCCCGGCAATTTTTTTAATCTTACTCATTTCCGGCCCATCCCCAATTACCACTAAAGGCAAATTTAACTTATTAAATGTTTCTACAATTAAATCGATCTTTTTATAAGGAACAAGCCGAGAAAAAGCAAGGAAATAATTATCTTTTTTTGCATTCACTTTAAACTTCTCAACTTCTACCGGGGGATAAATTACGGCCGCCTCACGCCCATAAGTTTTTTTAATTCTTCTTGCTACATATTTTGAGTTTGCAATAAAATAATCAACTCGTTGAGCTGCAGCATAATCCCAAAGTCGAATATAATGGAGTATTAGTCTTGCCATTATGCTTTTGACACCCTTTTCCAAATTCCCTTCGCTGAGATATTGAAAATAAAGATCCCAAGCATATCTAATTGGTGTATGAATATAACTTATATGTACTTGATGTGAATTGGTTAACACTCCTTTTGCAACTGCATGACTGCTAGAAATAATAATATCGTAATCACTTAAATCAAATTGTTCAATTGCTAATGGCATTAGGGGTAAAAAAGAACGGTATTTTTTTTTTCCAAAAGGTATTTTTTGAATAAACGAAGTTTCGATAGGAAACTTAGATATGACACTATTGCTAAAATTTTCTGCATGATAAACTAAGGTATAAATTTTTTTAATATTAAGCGTACATAACAATGTTTCTACTACTTTTTCTGAACCACCAACTGATGTTAACCATTCGTGAACTATGGCAATATTTTTCATTCTTTACACCTTTTTTCTTTCATTTTTTTTAAAATACTATTATTATGTCGTAATTACATTGATTTTTTATAAATAATTGAAGTATTACTTATTTTTACAGTCTCAATAATTGAATCAAAAAAGACTTGATATCACAAAAGTATCACTTTTTCAATCAACCCCATCCGCAATACTGATAAAGTTCATTAAACATAAATAAATATATTAGAACGGTTTTAAATTAGAAAATATAGTTACATAAACGTTTAGATGTTTTAAAAGCCAATGTAAATATTAATTAATGTTTTTCAAGATTCAGATTCAATTCATCTTATTTAATTCAACTTTTTAAACAATCTGTGTTTGGCAATATAAAAATGCATAAAACGGCAAAGAAAAATGCAGAAAAAATATTGGCCATTGCCAGCGTAAAAAGATACATAAGAGTTAAAATTTAACAGTT
>NZ_ATYG01000042.1:0-14195 GCF_000427565.1 Carboxydothermus ferrireducens DSM 11255 | reverse complement strand
GCTTTGCAGTTCTTTCTTGAGTTCTTTTCGGGCTTTTCCTTCAAGCAGGCGGTTATAGGCATATCTCTTGCAGGAATTCCACTTTCGCATTAAGTTATCTACTACCTCGTTCTCCTCTGCCTTTGGAAATAACCGTGCCTGTATTGTTATGACTTGCTTCACGGCTTTCACCACACTTATAATTTTGTACAAGTGAACTTTATCCATTGCTGAGTAAGCATTATTGCACTATTCTGCATTATTTGGCTTAACTGTTGTTGCCTCCCTTCAGGTCCCTTCCGCCGCCGCTGCTTGGGCCATTGCTTCCCGTTCTTTTTCCCTTGGGTCAAACCGTTCCAGTACTTTCAATAAAGCATTGACCACTCTGGGGTCATGTTGCTGTCCGGCATTCCGTTCCAGTTCGCTCATTGCCTGTTCCTTGGTTAACGCCGCCCGATAGGGACGGTCCGAAGTCATGGCATCATACGTATCCGCCACAGCAATAATCCTGGCTCCGAGGGGAATTTTTTCCCCGGAAACTTTATCGGGATAACCGGTACCGTCAAACCGCTCGTGGTGGTGCCGGACCATCCCGGCGTATTGTTTTAAAAACGGTATTTCCTCCACGATTTTCGCACCCAGTACCGGGTGCTCCTGGATTAACTCTTTTTCCTCGGGATCCAGCGTTCCCTTTTTATTTAAAACGGTATCAAGGATACCGATTTTGCCGACATCATGTAAAAGCGCCATAAAACGAATATTTTCTAACTCATCGGGCTTCATCCCCATTTCCCGGGCAATTTCTACCGCCAGTTCAGAAACCCGCTCCGAATGGCCTTTGGTGTACGGGTCTTTAGCTTCAAGGGCAGCAACGAGAGCCCGAATGGTGGAAAGGTAGGATTCTCTTAAATCGGAGTAAAGTTTAAATACATAGCGGGCGATGAGAAGGGGGATGAAGAATAGTATAATACCAGGAATACCTATGGAATTATAAACTTGCGCCATTAAATATCCTAATATAGCAAGCAGAGCATAGTTTGGCAAAAATCCTTTAAAATTATCAATAAAAATAAATTTAAATGGTAAGTTTAATGTCAAACTAACAGCAGAACATACGAGAAAAACATTAATGATTAAATAAGCTATTGTAAAAATAAAAACATTTACAATGTTAAAATATGTATTTTTCATAAAAAGTGAAAAGAAATCATATATTATTCCTGCTATTGAAATAGTAATTATAATTTGGCCAGCATTAAATAAACGCTTCATTATTGAGAAACTAATTTCGTTTCTATTAAATTTACCTAAATCCAAAAGAAAAGAAACTCCAGCCAGCAATGCTGCAATTTTAAAATCAAAAATTAAAAATGCTGCTACATCGATGCCAAATCCAACTGATACATTTCCCCACTTAGGCATATTTATTGAAAGTTTTTCAGCAAATATTTCAATTAAAAGAAAAATAAATATATCAATGAAATTAAATTGTTGTATTTCTATTGTTTTAATAAAATATAAAGCTAAAATAAAACCAATAAATGCAATTGACATATTATAAAAAAATGCTTTTTTGCTTATCTTCATTATTTACTTCACCTCTAAACTTTTTTGAAAGACCGACATATCATACATCTTCTTAATTTTAGTAAGAAAATCTCGCACCACCGGCGATGATTAAGCTAACAATCGCCAGCAGAATTTTAACCACTCTTGCGGTCATGGTGAAAACGCCCTCCCTTACGAATAAGCTCTATCCGCCCTCGGCTAATCGGCAGACAGGCAGTATTCCGCTCGGGCTCGGCTTCGAAGCGCTTGCTTCGGTCTTTGGATATGTCGGTCCTTCCACCAGCAAAACACCTGCATTAAAGAAAAAATTTTATCTCTCTCTAAAATTTTATTTAAACTTTTATTTTTCTACAAAAAAGCGAAGTCTTCTATTGATAGCGGCTAAGGTTGCTTTAACTACCGCTTCCCTCTCATCCCCGTTGGCATAGGCCGCTCCTAAGTAGTTTTCCTCCTCCCGGCCCAAAATGGCAGCCACTGCCACCACCATCGCTTTTTTCCCTGATATGTAAAGTTCCTGAACATCCTCCACCACAAATATCCCGTTTTTATTTAAGAAATTTTCCACCGCACAAACGGTAGCTATAGCCAAAAGCCTTTTTCTATTTTGGGAGGTAGCGGGACCTTCCGCCGTCCCGGAAATCTTAGACTCCCCGATGGTTAATTCCACATTGACCCGCACTATACTTTGCTCCAAAGCCATATCGACTTTGGCTACCTGGGGTCGGATTTCCTCCCGGGAATCGTCTTCAGTATCACCGCCCTCCACCTGGGCAATACTGATTTTTTTATGGTCAATAGCAATATTAAAGGAAGCTAAAAGGGCAGATTCTACATCCCGTACTATCTGCTTGGGGCTTCGACTACTGCCGGCCAAAAGGTGAATTTCATCAACCTTCCCCTCCGCATCTAAAACCACCCGGGCCGCATTAACCCCTTTAATGCGCCCCAGCAAAACTTCCAGCTCCGCTAACTGCTCCTTGCTTAAAACAGCCACGCATACCCTCCTCTCATAACTATTAGATATAATTCTCTATAATCCGCAATTTTCCTGCATGCCGCCTCATAATATCTAAAAAATCCAAATTATCTTCAAAACTCCGTCCCCATTTTTGGTATTCATACCGCAAAAAAAGGGGACGGTTCTTTTTTAGGCATTTAGCCGCAAATCAGAACCGTCCCCAAATTAGGCATTAAAAAACCCTCCGCAGCGGAGGGTTTTTAGGGCAATTTATAGTTTTACGACGTCAGCCGCTTGCGGGCCCCGGGTGCCTTCAACAATGTTGAACTCTACCCTTTGGCCTTCTTCTAAAGTTTTAAACCCGTTGCCCTTAATGGCGGAAAAATGGACAAACACGTCGCCGCCATCTTCCCTTTCAATAAACCCGTATCCTTTGGCCGGGTCAAACCATTTAACTTTTCCTTGCATCGATCCAATGCCTCCTGAAAATTTATTCGGCATAAAGCCATGCTCTAACTTTAACACGTTTCCCGGCCTTTGTCAAATTTTTTAAACCTCCGGTTCTATTAAACCGTATTTCCCATCCCGCCGTTTATATACCACATTTATTTCCTCGGTATCCGCATTGGTAAATACAAAGAACGAATGCCCTAAAAGCTCCATCTGCATGGCCGCTTCTTCCGGTGACATGGGTTTTATCGCAAAACGCTTGGATTTAACAATTTTAATTTCATTATCCGGTTCAGGGGTAGTTTCGGCGCTTTGCTCCCCTGCTGCAATATTTTTATTATTTTTAAAGCGGGCGTAAAGCTTTTCTTTATATTTTTTGGCCTGCCTTTCTAACTTATCTACCACCAAATCTATGGATGAATACATATCGGGGCTTTCCTCTTCACCTCTAAGAAGGTATCCGGCTACCGGTATCGTTACTTCGGTTTTATGTAAATCCCCTTCCACCAAAAGCGTTACATGCACCACATCAATTTTCGGCAAATACTTTTCCAGCTTGGAAAGTCTCTTTTCGGCGTACTCCTTTAATGCAGGAGTGACCTCGATATTTTTACCCCGCACTTGAACATTCATGGAAATACCCCCTTTTTTATTATTTTAACCAGCAACCTTGAAAACCAGCTCCACACATTATAATTACTAAAAAACCCCAGAGACTATCCCTGGGGTTTAAATGCCCTTATAATTTTACGACATTTGCCGCTTGTGGCCCGCGGGCACCCTCCACAATTTCAAACTCCACCCTTTGACCTTCTTCGAGGGTTTTAAAACCCTTTTCCTGGATGGCCGAAAAGTGGACAAATACGTCGCCGCCATCCTCTCTCTCAATGAAACCGTACCCTTTCTTTGGGTCAAACCACTTAACTTTGCCTTGCATGAAACCAATTCCTCCTTAAAACTTTTTACTAAACGCAAGCCCCAAGCGACTCACGTTCTTTGTATTGAGAATAGCACTTTAACAATGTTTTGTCAATGACTAATTTATCTGTCGAAAAAAGTTGGAAAAAAATTTTTTGTGGAAAAGCAAAATTGTTGATATTGTGGATAACTCTGTTGATAACTACCAAAATCGGGGGTTTTGTTGTGGATAAGTTATTGGCAAATGAATTTTCAAAATTTTTTCTGGCATAATCCTTGCTAAAATGCTATTTTTTTACAGCAGTTGCCATGGTAATAACATAAATTTTGTCAGCTCCTGCCAGAAGCATAGTCCGGGTGCATTCCTGAGCGGTAGCCCCGGTAGTAAAAACATCATCAACCAAAAGAATCTTTTCCCTGCCGGTAAATCTTTCCTTTACCGCAAAGCTTCCTTTAAGGTTTTTTCTCCGCTCAAAATAACCAAGTTTAACCTGGGCCGGGGTATCTTCAATCTTGATAAGGATGTCACGGCCCAAGGGTAATTTTAACCGGCGGGCCAGGTTCTGGGCCAAAATCTCCGCCTGGTTGTAGCCTCTCTCTTTTAATTTCTTCCGGTATAGAGGTACCGGAACAATTAAGTCAAATTCCTCCCCAAGGTTTTTACGGCAGTGTTCTGCTAAAAGGTCATAGAGCTCCTCCCAGACGTACCTTTTATTTTTATACTTAAACAAAGCCATACTTTTTTTTACCGGACCGGTATAAGGGAGAAGACCGGAGGCTCTGGTAAAACTAAATAAATTTTTCCGGCAGTCAGAACAAAGCATTACTTCTACCGGTAAAATCCGCCCGCAAATTTGACATTTAAAGCGGGTTTTTTCTATAAACTCCCGGCAGCTTTTACAGAACTCCCTTTGGGGCATTGGCTTTTGGCAGAGGGGACAAACCCGGGGTTTGGGGTAAAAAAAATCTAAAAACATCACTGTCTCCTTTGGGTGGCTTTTTTATAAAGCCGCATTACCGAAGAAGTAATGGCTATCCCCAAAGCAATAGCCCCGGCACTAAAAAACGTTTGTAACCCCAAACTCACCCCTAAGCTAAAATCCTCCCGGATAAAAGCGGTAATAGTATCGTAGGCAAGCTTCCCCGGTACCAGCGGTATAAGGCCGGTAGTGGTAAAGATTATGGTTGGCTTTTTCTTGAGACGGGCTAAAATTTCCGAAAGTACCCCCACGGTAAGGGAACCAAAAAACACTCCGGCCAAAGGGGTCTGCCCCGCAATCGTATACACAAGATAACCTCCGGCTCCCGTTAATCCTCCGTAAAAGAGGCTTTCCATCGGCGCATTAAATAAAATACCAAAGAAAAAAGAAAGAAAAAAAGCATACAAAACGTCCATCTTCCCTACCCCATTTCTATGCTAAAAAAGCTAAAACCACCGCTGCACTGACCGCTAACGCAATAACCCTTAAAAACGCCTCAAGCCCCCGGGCCTGACTGGCTAAAAAGTCCCCGGCAATAGCATCCCGGATGGAATTAGTAATGCTCATCCCAGGAATAAAAGGCATGATACTTCCCACCACGGTAACCCCTAAGGAAATGGGATAAAACTTAGAAATTGCTACCACCATTAAAGTAGAAAGAAAGCCTCCCACCAAATCAAGGAAAAAGGGAAATAAACCAAGGTCCGGGATTGCTATTATAAAGCTCCGCACCAGCATAGCAATAAACAGGGATATCCCCATTTCCAAGCCCCGACCGCCAATCAAGCCGGTAGCAAAAAAGGCCCCTAAACCTGCTGCCAACACTTTTAACCACCGGGGATATTCACTTTTTTCCCGGGCTACTTTAGTAAGTTCGGCGATACCTTCCTCCACAGGAATATGCCGTCTGGCAAGGCGGCGGGAGAAATCATTGACTTTATCAATTTTCGTTAAATTAAAACCCCGGCTTTCTATTCTCCGGACAGTAGTAAAAACTTGCCCGTCATCGGTTTCAATAGCGCAAAAAATCCCGGTAGGAGTTACAAAGCTTTCCACGTATTTTACCCCGTAATTTTTAGCAATCCGGTCCATTACCTCTTCCGTACGGTAAATTTCCGCTCCGCTTTTAATCATTATTTCCCCTGCCAAAACCGTAAGCTTTAATACATCCAGATAGTTCATTTTCATCACCCTTTACTTTTTTCTTTCTTTTCTTCCCATTTCCTCCTTCCGCCGTTAAAAGGTATGATTTTTTTATTATTTTGCTGACCACTGACCACCAACCACCGACCACCGTTAAAAAGTATACATAACACAATCTCCAATTTTATTGACATTTTCTGGTGTAAACTCCTTTAATAAAGTTGAGCACAAGAATAAAGGAAGGGATTTTTATGTTAGAAATTTCAATAACTCCCCCGGCCACCATTGAACTGGTCCGTCAGAACATCCTCAAATACAAAAATCCTCTGGGGTTAAAAGGGCGAGAATTGACTTCGTGGGCCGAGGGACTTAACTTTTCCCATGACAGTGAATATCTTTTTTATACCGGCACCGAATACCAGATGCTCCCTTACATTGATAGTCTGGTAAAAGCCCTTAAAACCATGAACCAGTTAGGTTCAGGCAAAAAAATCCTTTTTGGCCTAAGAAACCTGGTGGATAAGTTTGGCTTTAACCCGGAAAAAATTTATGCCGGAATTTTAGCCAAAGACCAGGATAAAACCGCCAATATTCTTAGAAAACATGTACAAATTTTAAACTCCCTGGGCATTGTCCCCCAGTACTTGGGAGAAGAAGAGTTATACGCCGGAGCGCTTTTATACGAATACGGCTACTTAAATGACCTTCGGGAAATTGCCCGAAAACTTTCAGAAATTTTTAAGAGCCGGGGAATTAAAAAAATTATCGTTGCTTCTCCCCATGCTGCGGAAATGTTGCGGGAAGTTTATCCTGAGTTTGTTGACTTTCCCTTTGAAGTTTATACTATGCCGGAATTTTTAGCAGCTAATTTTGCTAAACTTTCCCCAAAAGCCCCTACGAAAAAAATCGTAATCCACGATCCCTGCCGGTTAGCCCGAGAACTCGATGTATTTGCCGAAATCCGGGAAGTTTTAAAGAAAAGCGGTAACGGCGAAGTAATAGAGCTTCCCCAAAGCGGTAAATTTACTACTTGCTGTGGTGGTGCTACCAAGCTTTTATTTCCGGAACTGGCAGAAGCTTTAGCCAAACAACGGGTTCATGAACTTGAAAAAAGCGGTGGTGAAGAAATAGTTACCGCCTGTCCTTATTGTTATTTTAACCTCTCCCAATACGCTAATCTTCCGGTGAAAGATTTGACCGAAATTCTTATTTAAAGAAGGTGAGATCAATGGTAGACCTGGAAAAAGATTTAGCCACCTTAGCAGAAACCTTGGTTAAGGCAGCTAACAACCCCAACATTAACTTAGCTTTAAGCCGGGCGGTAAAATCCTACCGGGAAAACGTAAATAAAGCTTTAAGCCGCTTTCCCCACACGGTAGAACGGGCTCGTGAAGTAAGAGAAATTAAACTTCAAGCATTATCCAACTTACAAGTTCTTTACGAAAAAGCCGCTAAAAGCATCGAGGAAAATCACGGCAAAGCTTATTTAGCCAAGGATGGTAGTGAGGCGTTAAAAATTGTTTCCGAAATTGTTGGCACCGGGAAATTAATCGTCAAGGTAAAATCGATGGTAGGTGAAGAAATCGGTTTAAGAGAACATTTAGAAGAGAGAGGAAATACCCTCTGGGAAACGGACCTGGGAGAGTTTATCCAGCAGCTCAGAAACGACCGGCCAATGCACATCCTCTCTCCGGCGATTCATATTCCCCGGGAAGAGGTGGCAAAGCTTTTTTCCGCTTTTTTTGAAAAAGAAATCCCTCCAGAGATTGCCGCAGAAGTAGCAGCCGTCCGGGAGTTCATGCGCGAGAAGTATTTTAAAGCTGACATCGGAATAAGCGGTGCCAACATTGTCGCTGCCGATACCGGTTCAATTTTTATTATTGAAAACGAAGGTAACGGCCGCCTGGCTACCGGTGCTCCTCCGGTGCATATCGTCATCGTTGGCCTGGAAAAACTTGTTCCCACCTTAGACGACGCTTTTAAAACGGCAGAAGTTACCTGGCGTTATGCCCAGTACACGGTACCGTCATACGTTAATATCATTAGCGGCCCCAGTAAAACCGGTGACATCGAAAAGGTTACCACTTACGGGGCCCATGGCCCGAAAGAATTTCACGTAATCTTTCTCGACAACGGCCGCCTTGCTCTTTCCCAAAACGAAACTTTTAAAGAAGCTTTGTTGTGCCTGCGCTGTGGCGGTTGTCTTTATGAATGCCCGGTCTTTTCTTTAACCGCCGGCTATTACGGCTATAAGTATTTAGGCGGTATCGGCTCCATTTGGACAGCTTTTGTGGCGGGAGGTATAGAAAAAGCAGCACCCCTGGCTTACGTTTGCCTTAGATGCGGCCGTTGCCAGGAGCGCTGCCCGATGAAAATTGACGTTCCCCGCATGACTTTAGCCTTAAGACAGATCCTTACCGGCAATCACCCGGGTTAATTCGGTTAACGATTTATTAAGTTCATCTAACTTTCCCTCAATCCTCACCAGTAAAAAAGCCGCTACTGCCATGGGAAAGCTGTAGTTGGCAAGCTGGCTAAAAAAATCCATTTTAAAACCTCCTTTTAAAAAAGCCGTGGCCTAAGCCACGGCTTTTTCTCTAAAATTCGGTTACAATTCGGTCCACAATCCGCGAGCCCTTAACTGCCACCAGGTCTCCGCCATTGGAAGTAAAAATGTTTTTCGTAACAATTAAGTTCATTACCGCATCAACTTCCGCCTTGGTAAGCCCTTCCTTTGGTTCTCGTACCCGAATCGTCACGTTTTTCCCCTGTTGATTGGTAAAAATCATCTCAAGGACCTTCATCCTTTAACCCCCCCGTTTAAACGTTATAAAGCAGTTCGGTATCGTTTCGGAAAACCCCGTTCAGCGGTAAACCGGTAAGTCCGGCTAAGGCTACCGCCACCGCGTACAGGTCTTCATTGATGGCCGCAGGCTTGATGTTATTGTAACTCCGAAAAGCATACACCGGATTTCCGCTTCCGTCATCCCCCGTAATTAATTTAAGCCGCAAGACCGTGTCCACCTTGTTGGCAATCACCGCCATAAAAATTCCTCCCTTCTGTTAGCGTTCAGCCGGCTGACATCAAAAAAAGTGCAGTCCACTTATTTGTTTTTTAAGGAGTGGTAATATTTTTTTAATTTTTTAAGAGCCCGTTTTTCCAAATCATAGGCACCGGCCGGGGTAATTTTTAAAATCTTTGCCACTTCACTTAAAGAAAGGCCCCGTTCATATCTTAAAACTATCAAGCTTTCCTGGCGGGGCGTTAAAACCCCCGGAGGAAAGTTAATCGTCAAATGCTCATCGGCAAAATGCTGCACCTCAACATGGTATTCCTCTAACGGCACTTCCTTGCCCCGTCTACCCCTTTCCGCCCGCAAAAGGGAATAAATCCTACCGTACACCATCTCCCGGACGTACTTTAAAAAATAAACCCCCCGCTCGGGGTCAAAGCGGTAAACACTTTCGATTACCGCAATCATCCCCTCCTGCATAAGGTCTTCCTCGGTTAGGTAGGGATTGCGATAACGATGAGCTGCCTTTTTAATGAGTGGCCGCAGGTAATTAAGGAGTTCTTCCATCCCTTCCCGGCTTTTTCTTGCTTTCTGCCACCTTTCTAAAAACCGATCCATAAATAGCCCCCTGTGGTTAAAGCCCGGGCTTTAAAATTTTAGCGCCAGGAAAAGAATAGCAAAAAGCCTCTAAAAAGAAAAAAACCGCCTTTTACCAAGGCGGCCTTTGACAACTACTGATTTTTGCGTTAAAATTATTGTTTATTGTTTTCTAATCTCCAACCTCTAACCTCCAACCTCCAAAAATAGTGGTATGTGGTTTGTCGTAGTGGTAAGATATAATTTTTTTACCGACGACCGACCATCCACCACCTACCACTTACCACCTACCACCTACGACTATTTTTAGTTTTGCTGGGCTATTTCCAACTTATCCAGGAAATAATCGTTTAAAATCCGAATGTAAGTTCCTTTCATTCCCAAAGACCTGGAATCAATCACACCCGCGCTTTCTAATTTTCTTAAAGCATTCACAATTACCGAACGGGTAAGGTGATATTGTTCCGCAAGCTTACTTGCCACCACAAAGCCTTCCACTCCATCAAGTTCGCTAAAAATCTTTTTCACCGCTTCAAGTTCCGAATAAGAAAGGGCGTCTAACGCTAAGCGAACCGCAGCTTTTTTCCTGGCTTCTTCTTCCATTTTTTCGCTGTTTAGCCTTAGAATTTCCAAACCCACCACGGTTGCAGCGTACTCGTACAAAATTAAGTCCTGAGCGTTAAACTCTTCCTGTCCCTTTTTGACCAGTAAAATCGTTCCCTGCCGTTCACCACCGCCAAAAACCGGTACAACGGTATAAGTAAGCCCATCTTCCCCTTTAATGTTATGATCCGTTTGATTGAAAGAAAACAGCCAATCCTGAAAATCCTGCTCTACCTGGCGCGTTTCTAAATCCCGTCCGTAAATTACCAACCCAACCAGATCCAGACGTTCATAATACCCCAGTATCTTTCTCCGGCCGATAATGTAAACACTGGCGTTTGAAATATCCCCAAGCATTTCCGCCAGTTCCATAAAGGGTTCCGGACGTTGGGGGCTCCGCTGGATAAAGCGGTTTAAGAGTCTTGTTTTTTCCAGTAAA
This sequence comes from Carboxydothermus ferrireducens DSM 11255, assembly GCF_000427565.1. Lineage (NCBI taxonomy): Bacteria > Bacillati > Bacillota > Clostridia > Thermoanaerobacterales > Thermoanaerobacteraceae > Carboxydothermus > Carboxydothermus ferrireducens. The sequence goes on along the minus strand of NZ_ATYG01000042.1, from coordinate 3,545 downwards.
CTCAGCATATTACTACCTCCATTTTTTTATTTTACGGTAGTAATATTGCCAAATTTTTAAATAATTATACTTAATCCCTAAAAATTATTTACCATTACCACTTTATCCCTGCCCCGGTTTTTCGCTTGATACAAAGCTTTATCGGCTAAGCTTAACAGTTCCCGATACTCTTCAGCATCCTCCGGATAAGTTGCCAGTCCCATGCTAACGGTATATTTGACCTTTTGCCCTTGAAAAATTAAAACCCGCTCTTTAACTTTCTCCCGCAAACGTTCCGCTAAGAGATAGGCTTCCTTTTTCCCGGTCTGGGGTAGCAAAACAACAAACTCCTCCCCACCGTAGCGGGCACTTAAATCGGTCCGCCGGAGGGTATCTTTTAAAAATCGCCCAAAATCGTTTAAAACCAAATCTCCACAGTCGTGACCGTAAGTATCGTTTATCTTTTTAAAATAATCTATATCTAAAAGAACGATGGTGTAATTTAATTTATGCCTGCGGGAACGCAAATGCTCCTCATTAAGCCTTTCCAAGAAGTAACGCCGGTTATATAAGCCGGTTAACTCATCTTTCTGGGCAAGCTCCTTTAAACGTAAATACAAGTAGCCGTTATAAACCGCCAGGGCCACCTGTCCCGAAATATTTTCAAGACGCCTGAGCTGACTATGGGAATAGTTCTGCCCTTTTGGGGCCACTATTACCAGGTAACCAAAGACATCCCTGCGGTTTTGCAACGGTACCACCGCAATACTCCCTAATTGCGGGTGTTTTATTAAAGCAGCAGTTTTTCTATTTCCCACCTCGGAAAGCAGGGTATTATGAAACTCCGGTCCCGGTAGTTCGGGAAAATCGGTGTTTAAATAGCGGGGAATATATTTTCCCAGGGATTCGGAATAAGTATAAATGACCCCGGTATGGTAGGAAAAAGTATTTTTTAATTCCTGTAACATTGCTTTTAACATATCATCGGGAGTTTCCAGGCGGTGAAAGGTTCGGGAAATATTCCACAAAGTTACGTAGTCGAGGCTTTGGTTTAAAAGCTTTTGGTTTATTTTTATCACCAGATAAAAAGCTTCGGTAAGTAAAAGTCCAAGAAAAAGTGCTTGATAGAAATTTTTCTTAATTGCCTCGGTAAGCAATACTCCAGCGGTTAAGGTGAGAAAACAGTTTAAACCGTAATAAAAAATTTCTTCTTTAGTGGACCCCGCATTTTCTCCAAAGAAAGCTCTTAAAATCATAAAAACTGCATCTACCAGAATAAAACCTGCGGTATAGATTAGCACAAGAAAAAACTCTCCTCCGGGTAGGTACCCGGCCAAATAACTTCCCAGTAAAATGCCCAGGCTGTTTTTTGCTCCTTCAAAAAAATATCCCGGAAAAGTTTTTTCCTCTTTAGTTAAAAAGGAAGCTAATAATCCTGCAAGAAAACTTAATACTACAGCAAAACCTTTTCCCTTTAGTAGCAGGGTAACCAGGTAAATAACATAAGACCCCTTAATTTTGGAACCACAAATCTCTATGGCGGTAAGTTCTAAAATAAAACTAACCGTAAGAAGGGCAAAAAAAGCCCCCGGCGGCTGAATGCTACCTTTTAAAAGGTAAAATACCGTTAGAATAAATCCCGCTAATGAAACTATTACCCGCCAAATCTGCCAATAATTAACCCTGTGCATGCTGTAATTTTTCGACAATTTTTTGGTTTTTCCTGCCATATATTTTAAAAAAAGATAATATAGTTTTTCCTCTGAATTTCCTCCGGAAGCCCGTTAATTACCTGAAAACGCGAAGAAATTAGCGTACCGGTTAAATCTACAACTTTGGTCTCTATTGTCCCGGGAATTCGCTCTTTTAAAAAATCCAAAAGTTTTTCCGCCTCCGAAAGCCCCTTTAAATCGTTTACCACCAGCCATAAGTTTCGTTTCTTGCGAAAGTTTAAAGCTTCCCAAATTACCAGAAGGGCTGAAATCACCCCGTAAACAAAAAATCCAGCCAGGATTGCCTCCATCACCTCTGCCACCCCCCTTATACCGTATGCTAAAGGGGTTAAAAAAGTTAAAACCCTGGCCAGTTAATCTGGCCCAGGGTTCTGTTTAAAGTCCAGCTTCCATTCTTAAAATTTCTGCTTTATCAATTCTTTCCCAGGGGAGATCGATATCGGTACGACCAAAATGGCCGTAGGCAGCAGTTTGCTTGTAAATCGGCCGCCGTAAATCCAGCATCCGGATTATTCCTGCCGGACGTAAATCAAAGTGCTTTTTAATGAGCTCTACAATCTTTTCATCGGCAATTTTGCCGGTGCCAAAGGTATCCACCATGATAGAGACGGGCTTGGCCACCCCAATGGCGTAAGCCAGCTGGATTTCTATCTTATCGGCGATACCTGCGGCCACAATGTTTTTCGCCACATACCGGGCAGCATAAGCGGCAGAACGGTCCACTTTGGTGGGGTCTTTACCGGAAAAGGCTCCACCACCGTGGCGGGCCATACCACCGTAAGTATCCACAATGATTTTCCGCCCGGTAAGTCCGGCATCGCCTTGAGGTCCACCAATTACAAAACGGCCGGTGGGATTCACAAAATACCGGGTGTTTTCATCTAAAAGATGCTCCGGAATAACCGGTTTTACCACATGTTCGATAATATCCTTACGAATTTCCTCCTGGGATACATCGGGATGATGCTGGGTTGAAACGACAATGGTATCAACCCGTACAGGCTTATCACCATCATACTCTACCGTTACCTGGGTTTTCCCATCGGGACGAAGATACGGTAAAAGCCTGGATTTCCTGACTTCCGCCAGTCTCCGGGCAAGCCGGTGAGCTAAGGAAATGGGCATCGGCATAAGTTCCGGAGTTTCGTTGGTTGCATAACCAAACATCATACCCTGATCGCCGGCACCAATGGCTTCAATTTCATCGTCAGTCATTTCTCCGGTCTTGGCTTCTAAGGCCCGGTTAACCCCTAAGGCAATATCCGGCGACTGCTCATCTATGGAAGTGATAACGGCACAGGTATCACCGTCAAATCCGTATTTTGCCCGGGTATAACCAATCTCCCGGATTGTCTCCCGCACAACTTTTGGAATATCCACATAACAGCTGGTAGTAATCTCGCCAATAACCAGCACCAAGCCGGTGGTCACTGCCGTTTCGCACGCCACCCGAGCCTGAGGGTCCTGGGCAAGAATAGCATCCAACACCGCATCGGAAATCTGGTCAGCAATTTTATCCGGATGTCCTTCGGTAACCGACTCTGAGGTAAAAAGGCGTCTTGTCATAAAATCTCCTGGTCACCCAAACTGTACAAAACTATACAGTTTGAGGCTGGGCTATTTGTAGTCCGCCACCTCAAGGAGTGCCCATTCCCAGCAGGCGGTATTTAGACACTCCCATAGTCCCATCACCAAGTTATGGAACTTGCCGTAGCTTTCAGCCACCTTCTCCCATACCGCTTACAAGTATTCTCTTAAGCGGTGACAGGTCACGATATAATGGCCTGTCAAGGAGAGCTCCGGTCAGGAGGGCTACCCGCAAAACTCGCCACG
>NZ_ATYG01000041.1:0-14408 GCF_000427565.1 Carboxydothermus ferrireducens DSM 11255 | reverse complement strand
TCTTCCCGTGGTCTACGTGACCTATCGTCCCAATGTTTACGTGCGGTTTTACCCGCTCAAATTTTGCCTTCGCCATCGTTACTCCTCCTTTTTACTTACCTTGTCTTTTTTGAATTATTTGATCTGCCAAGTTTTTGGGCACTTCCTCATAATGGGAGAAATGCATAGTATAGGTACCCCGTCCCTGGGTTTTCGAACGGAGATCGGTAGCATAACCAAACATTTCAGCTAATGGTACATAGCCTCTTACAACCTGCATGTTGTTCCGGGCTTCCATACCTTCAATCCGTCCCCGGCGAGAGTTGAGGTCACCGATAACCTCACCCATGTATTCTTCCGGAACAACAACTTCAACTTTCATAATAGGTTCTAAAAGAACCGGATTTGCCTTTAAAACCGCCTGTTTAGCGGCCATGGAACCGGCAATTTTAAAGGCCATTTCTGAAGAGTCAACTTCGTGGAAGCTACCATCAAACAGCGTTACCCGAACGTCGATAACCGGATATCCTGCCAGTACTCCGGATTCTAAGGCTTCCCGTACACCAGCATCTACTGCCGGGATGTATTCCTTGGGAATCACGCCACCAACAATTTTATTGACAAACTCATAACCTTTACCGGGTTCCAGCGGTTCAATTTCAATCCAAACATGACCGTATTGACCGCGTCCACCGGTTTGCCGGATGTACTTACCTTCGGCCTTGGCAGTCCCCCGAACGGTTTCTTTGTAAGCAACCTGGGGCTTACCAACATTGGCTTCAACTTTAAACTCCCGCATGAGCCGGTCGACGATAATTTCTAAATGCAATTCACCCATTCCAGCAATAATGGTCTGGCCGGTTTCCTGGTCGGTCCACATCTTAAAGGTGGGGTCTTCCTCAGCCAAACGTTGCAGGGCAATACTCATCTTTTCCTGGTCCTGTTTGGTCTTGGGTTCAATCGCGACGTTAATAACCGGCTCGGGGAATTCCATGGATTCTAAAACAATTGGATGCTTTTCATCGCAAATGGTATCTCCAGTGTGGGTATCTTTTAAACCAACTGCTGCAGCTATATCTCCGGAACATACTTCATCAATTTCTTCCCGGTGGTTAGCATGCATCCGTAGCAAGCGGCCAATCCGCTCTTTCTTTCCTTTAGTGGAATTTAAAACGTAAGAACCGGCTTTAAGAACACCGGAATAAACCCTGAAGAAGGTGAGCTTACCCACATAGGGATCAGCCATAATCTTAAACGCCAGAGCGGCAAATGGCTCGGAATCGCTTGCTTTCCGGAAGTCTTCATCACCCGTTTCGGGGTTAATCCCGCGCACTGCCGGAATATCCACCGGAGAAGGTAAATAATAAACAATAGCGTCTAAAAGCGGCTGAACACCTTTATTTTTAAAGGAAGAACCGCAAAGTACCGGAACAACTTTTACAGCAATTGTTGCTTTTCTAAGTCCCGCTCTGATTTCTTCGGGAGTTAGTTCTTCCCCATCCAAGTATTTCAACATTAGTTCTTCATCAGCTTCCGCGGCTGCTTCCATTACTTTTTCCCGATACTCAGCTACCAAATCTAACATCTCAGCAGGAATTTCCGCTTCCGCTAATTGAGTACCAAGGTCATCGGTATAAATAATCGCTTTATTTTCAATTAAATCGATAACTCCCTGGAACGTATCTTCATTTCCAATGGGGAGCTGAATCGGTACCGGATTGGCCCCCAGGCGTTCTTTAATTTGCCTCACCACTTCAAAAAAGTTGGCTCCCATCCGGTCCATTTTGTTAACATACGCTATCCGCGGAACACCATATTTATCGGCCTGACGCCAGACAGTTTCCGATTGGGGTTCAACGCCACCAACAGCGCAAAATATCGCCACGGCGCCGTCTAAAACCCTAAGCGATCTTTCAACTTCCACGGTAAAGTCCACGTGGCCGGGCGTATCAATGATGTTAATCCGGTGATTTTTCCAAAAGCATGTAGTAGCCGCTGAGGTAATGGTAATACCCCGCTCTTGTTCCTGGACCATCCAGTCCATGGTCGCGGCACCATCATGCACTTCGCCCATTTTATGCACTTTACCGGTATAGAAGAGAATACGCTCTGTTGTAGTCGTTTTGCCGGCGTCAATATGAGCCATAATCCCGATGTTTCTCGTCCGTTCCAACGGGTATTCTCTCGGCATATCGTATTCCCTCCTTTACCATCTATAATGGGCAAACGCCTTATTGGCCTCGGCCATTTTGTGAGTATCCTCTTTTTTCTTAACGGCTCCGCCAACACCGTTAGCCGCATCCATAATTTCAGCAGCCAATTTTTCTTCCATGCTCCGGCCGTTTCTTTCCCGGGCATAGTTGACGATCCAGCGGATAGCCAAGGACTGCCGCCGTTCCGGACGAACTTCCACCGGTACCTGATAGTTGGCCCCACCAACCCGGCGCGGCCGTACTTCAAGTACGGGCATAACATTTTTCATGGCTTCTTCGAAAACTTCTAATGGATCCCTGCCGGTTTTTTCCCGGATTATATCAAAAGCCCGATAGCAGATTTTTTCCGCCAAGCTTTTTTTGCCGTCAACCATTGTCTTATTAATCAACTTGGTTACCAATTTACTGCCATAAATTGGATCCGGCAAAACATCCCGCTTGGGCACAGGTCCTCTTCTGGGCATCTTCTTCCCCCCTTTACAAGGATTCTTTCAGTTACTTTTTACTTCTTAGCTTTAGGCCGTTTTGTTCCGTACTTGGAACGACCTTGATTGCGGTTCTGCACTCCAGCACAGTCAAGCGCTCCCCGAACGATATGATATCTCACACCAGGAAGGTCCTTAACCCGGCCACCCCGTACCAATACCACCGAGTGTTCCTGTAAGTTGTGACCGATACCGCCGATATATGCGGTAACTTCAATGCCATTAGTTAACCGTACCCGGGCTACTTTCCGTAAGGCAGAGTTCGGCTTCTTCGGGGTTGTCGTATAGACTCTGGTACAAACTCCTCTTTTTTGCGGGCATCCTTTGAGCGCCGGTGCACTGGATTTCACAGCTACTTTTTCCCTACCTTTTCTCACTAACTGATTAATCGTTGGCATTTATTACACCTCCTTCCCCGGATCAATAATTGCAGCACAGGCACAACCTACAGCAATACCGCAGCTTTTTCCCAATTCTGCCATAGTATCTACGGTTTCAACTGGAACATTTTTTTCCTTGCAGAGGGCTACCACCGGATCGGTAACCCGCTTTTCTGCATCTAAGGCAATAAAAACCTTTATCGCTTTCCCTTTTTGGAGGGCTTTTAAAGTTTGCTTGGTGCCAACCGTCCTGTTTTTGGTTTCCTTAATCTCCGAAAGCGGCACTATACTCCCTCCCGCCTGTTAACACACTTTTATATGATAGCATTTTGCAAAATCCTTGTCAATTCATCTAAATTTTCGCCGGAGGTAATATCCATTAAAATTTTGTTAATTTTTCAGGGGCCGTGAGGTCCCGGCCCCTGAAATTTTACTCTTCATTCTTGGCCTGAACCATGATATTGCGGTAACGGGCCATACCCGTACCCGCAGGTATTAACTTACCGATAATCACATTTTCCTTAAGGCCTAAAAGCGGATCAACCTTACCTTTAATAGCCGCTTCGGTAAGCACCCTGGTGGTTTCCTGGAACGATGCCGCCGATAAGAACGAGTCAGTTGCCAGCGAAGCCTTAGTTATCCCCAGCAGTACCCTCTTAGCGGTTGCCGGTTTTCCACCTTTTGCAATAACTTTAGCATTTTCATCTTCAAATTCAAAAATATCCACCAGGCTTCCCGGTAAAAGGTCGGTATCACCGGAATCCTCAATTTTTACCTTTCTTAGCATTTGCCTAATAACTACCTCAATATGCTTATCGTTAATTTCCACACCCTGCATCCGGTAAACTTTCTGCACTTCCTGGAGGAGATAAAGCTGAGCCCCCTCGATACCTTTAACTCTAATTAAGTCATGGGGGTTAATTGGCCCTTCCGTTAGTTCGTCCCCGGCATATACTTTATCTCCGGTCTGGACTTTGATGCGTGCTTGATAAGTTATAGGATATACCTTGCGTTCTCCGGTCTCCTGATTTATGACCTCAATTTCCCGGCGTCCTTTGTTATCCCGAACCTCAACCACACCATCAATTTCGGTAATAATCGCCTGGCCCTTGGGTCTCCGGGCTTCAAACAGTTCTTCGACCCGCGGTAAACCCTGGGTAATATCCTCACCGGCAACACCACCGGTATGGAAGGTCCGCATGGTAAGCTGGGTACCCGGTTCTCCGATACTTTGCGCGGCAATAATTCCTACCGCTTCGCCGATATCTACTATGCTGTTGGTAGCAAGATTTCGACCGTAACACCGGGTGCAAACCCCGTGGCGAGTGCGACAGGTTAATACGGAACGGATTTTAACCTTCTTAATATTTGCCGAAACAATTTTTTCAGCGATTTCTTCAGTAATTTCCTGGTTTTTCGCGACCAGTAATTCGCCCGTTTCCGGATGGACTACATCTTCCGCAGCCACTCTCCCCAAAATTCTATCTTCAAGTTTTTCAATAACATCAGTCCCGTCTTTCACATCGGTAACATAAATACCATCTTCGGTACCGCAATCTTCTTCCCTGACTATAACATCCTGGCAAACGTCAACCAGTCGCCGGGTAAGGTAACCGGAGTCGGCAGTTCTAAGCGCCGTATCCGCCAATCCTTTCCGTGCTCCGTGGGTGGAAATAAAGTATTCTAATACCGTTAACCCTTCCCGGAAATTAGCTTTAATCGGCAGGTCAATGATTCTTCCGGAAGGATCGGCCATCAATCCCCGCATTCCGGCTAACTGGCGAATCTGTTGAATGTTACCCCGGGCACCAGATTTGGCCATCATATAAACGTGGTTAAACTGGGAAGCTTCTAAGGTTTCCACCAGTTTTTTCGTTACCTTTTCGGTTGCCGCATTCCAGATATCTACCACCCGCTGATAACGTTCATCTTCGGTAATTAAACCCCGGCGGTACTTGACTTCAATGTCCGCCACCATCCGGTCCGCTTCTTCTAAAATTTCCTGCTTTTCTTTGGGAACGGTAATATCTACGATACCAATGGTAAGACCGGCCTTTGTTGCATAATGGAATCCAAGTTTTTTAAGACCGTCTAACAAGTAGCCGGTTTTTTCATAGCCAAGCTTTCTATACGATTCGGTAACAATTTTTCCCAGGGCTTTTTTATCAACTAAGTGATTTATAAATCTTAACTCTTCGGGAATTACCTCATTAAATATTATCCTTCCCGGAGTGGTCTCTAACTCCACTATTTCTCCCCGTATGGGATAGCGAACTTTTATTTTGGTGTGAAGCTCGATAACCCCTTCTTCATAAGCCATTATTACTTCTTCCGGATGGGCAAATTTCTTGCCTTCACCTTTAGCACCGGGCTTTTCTACCGTCAGGTAGTAACTGCCAATAACCATATCCTGAGTCGGTACGACTACAGGCTTTCCGTCTTTAGGGTTCAGGATATTGTGGGAAGAAAGCATTAAAAGTCGAGCTTCCGCCTGGGCTTCCGCCGAAAGAGGCACGTGAACCGCCATTTGGTCGCCATCGAAGTCAGCGTTGTAAGCGGTACAAACCAGCGGGTGAATTTGGATTGCCCTACCTTCCACCAGAACCGGTTCAAAAGCCTGAATTCCCAAACGGTGCAAGGTAGGCGCCCGGTTTAAAAGCACCGGATGTTCTTTAATTACCTCTTCCAGGACATCCCAAACCTCGGGTTTGACCCGCTCCACCATGCGCTTGGCACTTTTAATGTTGTGAGCAATACCGTCGGCCACTAATTTTTTCATAACAAACGGCTTAAACAACTCTAAAGCCATTTCCTTTGGCAAACCGCACTGGTGCAACTTCAATTCCGGGCCAACCACGATAACCGAACGACCGGAATAGTCCACCCGCTTACCCAATAGGTTTTGGCGGAAACGCCCCTGCTTACCCTTTAACATATCCGACAGGGACTTTAAGGGCCGGTTTCCGGGTCCTGTTACCGGACGGCCACGCCGGCCATTATCGATAAGAGCATCCACCGCTTCCTGCAGCATGCGCTTTTCATTTCGGACAATGATGTCCGGTGCCCCTAATTCTAAAAGCCTTTTTAAGCGGTTGTTACGGTTTATTACCCGCCGGTACAGGTCATTTAAGTCCGACGTGGCAAACCGGCCACCGTCCAGCTGGACCATCGGCCGCAGTTCCGGAGGAATAACCGGAATAACATCTAAAATCATCCATTCCGGCCGGTTGCCGGATTTTCTAAACGACTCGACAACTTCCAATCGGCGGAGTGCTCTGATCCGCCGCTGTCCGGTTGATTCTTTAATCTCCGCCTTGAGCTCGGCGGAAAGTTCATCTAAATCTATTTCCGCCAAAAGCTCTTTTATCGCTTCTGCTCCCATTCCCGCTTTAAAAGCATTGCCGTACTTTTCCCGGGCTTCCCGATACTCCGTTTCGGTCAGCAACTGCTTTTTAAGAAGGGGAGTTTCCCCGGGGTCAATCACGATGTACGAAACAAAGTACAAAACTTTTTCCAGGGAACGGGGAGACATATCCAGTAAAAGGCCCATCCGACTGGGAATCCCTTTAAAATACCAGATATGCGATACCGGAGCAGCAAGCTCAATATGGCCAAGCCGTTCCCGCCGCACTTTTGAACGAGTTACTTCGACCCCGCAGCGGTCACAGACGACTCCCTTATAACGAACCCGTTTGTATTTACCGCAGTGACACTCCCAGTCTTTGGTAGGGCCAAATATTCTTTCGCAAAAAAGTCCATCCCGTTCCGGTTTTAGAGTCCGGTAATTTATTGTTTCCGGCTTTTTAACCTCTCCATGGGACCAGGCACGGATTTGATCCGGAGATGCAAGACCAATCTTAATACGCTCAAAGTTATTTAGAACCAGCAAGGAGCTTCTCTCCTTTCAATAATTTAATCCTCCAGGTCACCATCAAAATCATCATTAATCTCAAAATCCGCTTCTACTTCTTCCTCATAATATTCGTTTTTTACTTCGTCTCGATCCGCAATGCTTGCCGCTAAGCCGTATTCTTCGGCTTTTTCACCTATATCATCGTCTATTTCCTTAATTTCTACTTCTTCATCATTATCGGTGAGAACTTTAACGTCAAGCCCCAAGCTTTGCAGTTCCTTGATTAATACCTTGAACGACTCTGGAACACCCGGTTCAGGGATATTCTCTCCTTTAACAATTGCTTCGTAGGTTTTTACCCGACCAACCACATCGTCCGACTTAATGGTGAGAATTTCCTGCAGCGTATAAGCGGCGCCGTAGGCCTCCAAAGCCCAAACCTCCATTTCCCCGAACCGCTGCCCACCAAACTGGGCTTTTCCACCCAGCGGCTGTTGGGTGACCAGAGAATACGGACCGGTAGACCGGGCATGGATTTTGTCGTCTACCAGGTGAGCAAGTTTCAGCATATAAACATAGCCTACCGTTACGCGGCTGTCAAAAGGCTCACCGGTACGTCCATCTCTTACTTCTATCTTGCCGTCTTCCGGAAGTCCTGCCTTTCGCAGCGCCTCAAAAATATCTTCTTCGGTAGCCCCGTTAAAAATCGGAGTTGCTACATTTATCCCAAGAGCCTTGGCAGCCCACCCCAGGTGACACTCCAGAATCTGTCCAATATTCATCCGGGAAGGAACACCCAGAGGATTTAAAACAATTTCCACGGGGGTGCCGTCGGGTAAGAAAGGCATATCTTCTTCCGGCAAAATCCTTGCCACAACACCCTTATTACCGTGGCGACCAGCCATCTTGTCCCCGACGGAAATTTTCCGTTTCTGGGCAATGTAAACACGGACCAGCATATTTACTCCCGGAGAAAGCTCGTCGCCATTTTCCCGGGAAAAAACTTTAACATCGACAACTTTTCCGGATTCTCCGTGAGGAACCCGCAGGGATGTATCCCTGACTTCCCGGGCCTTTTCCCCGAAAATAGCCCTAAGAAGTCTTTCTTCAGCAGTAAGTTCCGTTTCTCCTTTGGGAGTGACTTTACCTACCAGGATATCCCCCGGACGGACTTCAGCCCCTATCCGGATAATTCCCCGTTCATCTAAATCTTTTAAGGCATCTTCACCAACATTGGGAATATCCCGGGTAATCTCTTCGGGACCAAGCTTAGTATCCCGGGCATCACATTCGTATTCTTCAATGTGAATGGAAGTAAAAACATCTTCTTTAACCAGCTTTTCGCTTATCAAAATAGCGTCTTCATAGTTATAACCTTCCCAGGGCATGTAGGCCACCAAAACATTTTTACCTAAAGCCAGTTCACCGTGATCGGTAGACGGACCATCAGCAATTATTTGGTCCTTCTCCACCCGTTCACCTTTCCTGACAATCGGCTTTTGATTGATACACGTCCCCTGGTTGGACCGTTGAAATTTTATAAGCTTATACCGGTCTATTTGCCCCTGGTCGTTTCTTATGACGATCTCATCCGCAGTAACTCGCTCCACAACTCCAGGATTCTTGGCCAGAACCACAACCCCCGAGTCTTTAGCAGCCTTGTACTCAATACCGGTGCCAACTACCGGCGCTTCGGTCCGGATAAGCGGCACTGCCTGCCGTTGCATGTTAGCACCCATCAACGCCCGGTTGGCATCGTCATGTTCTAAGAAAGGAATTAGGGAAGTTGCCACCGAGAAAACCTGTTTGGGAGAAACATCAACAAAATCAACTTTTGAAGGCTCGACGTGCAAGATTTCGCTGCCATGCCGGGCATTGACCATTTCATCTAAAAATTTTCCTTCCGGAGAAAGCCTGACGTTAGCCTGAGCAATAATGTATTTTTCTTCTTCATCGGCAGTTAAGTAAACAATTTCATTGGTTACAACTCCCCGCTCCTTATCAACCTTGCGGTAGGGAGTTTCAATAAAGCCAAATTCATTTACCCGGGCATAAGTAGTTAGATTACCGATAAGACCAATGTTTGGACCTTCCGGCGTTTCAATGGGGCACATCCGCCCGTAATGGGAGTGGTGAACGTCCCGTACTTCGAAACCAGCCCTTTCCCGGGAAAGTCCTCCCGGTCCCAGAGCCGAAAGCCGCCGTTTATGGGTTAATTCGGCCAGAGGATTGGTTTGGTCCATAAACTGGGAAAGCTGGCTGGAACCAAAGAATTCTTTAATGGCAGCTACAATAGGTCTTGTATTTATTAAAACCTGCGGGGTTAATGAATCGGCATCCTGAATGGTCATCCGCTCCCGCACAACCCGTTCCATCCGGGCTAAACCGATCCTAAATTGGTTTTGCAGTAATTCCCCTACTGACCGGAGCCGGCGATTGCCTAAATGGTCAATATCGTCTACCTTCCCCTGTCCCCGCATTAATCCTAAAAGATAGCGAATGGTATAAATTATATCTTCGTTAGTAAGTTCCCGAATAAACTCCCTTTTAACGGGAACATAGTCATTTAAATATTTATCATATTCTTTTTCACCGTCTTCCTCGAGGTAACGGTATAATACCCCGTGATTTAATTTTTTAAATAGCTTGTATCGTCCAACATTACCCAGATCGTAACGTTTTGGATCAAAAAACATTGAATCTAAAAGAGTTTTCGCACTCTCCACCGTTGGCGGTTCACCCGGACGGAGCTTTTTATATATTTCAATTAACGCTTCTTCCCGGGAATCGGTATTGTCTCTTTCGAGGGTAGCAATAATTTTATCATCATGGTCGAATAATTCCGCAATGCGCCCTTTTGATTCGTACCCAAGCGCCTTTAAAAGCACCGTTACGGGAAGCTTACGGGTGCGATCGATACGGACATATATATGGTCATTTACATCCGTCTCAAATTCTAACCAGGCTCCCCGGTTAGGGATAATTGTTGCCAGGTACATTTTTTTACCGTTAGGGTCGACCTGTTCCGAAAAGTAAACTCCGGGGGAACGAACCATTTGACTGATTACAACCCGTTCAGCACCGTTAAAAATAAAGGTACCTTTTTCCGTCATTAAGGGGAAATCCCCTAAAAATACTTCCTGCTCTTTAATTTCTCCGGTTTCCTTATTTAAAAGTCTTACCTTTACTCGAAGAGGGGCAGAATATGTAAAATCCCGTTCTTTGCACTCCTCCACAGAGTATTTGGGCTTACCAAGGTAGTAATCTAAAAACTCTAAAGATAAATTACCGGTAAAATCGGTAATCGGGGATATTTCCCGAAAAACTTCCCTTAACCCTTCATCTAAAAACCACTGGTACGATTTTTTCTGAATTTCAATGAGATAAGGAAGTTCCAGGATTTCGGGAAATTTGGCATAGCTATAACGAATTTTTTTCCCGACCTGCACCGGTATCATTTAAACTATCACCCCTCAGAAAAAATTAAAAGCCAAAAAGGTAAAAAGGCAAAAAGAATCCCTTTTGCCTTTCTACCTAAAAATATTCAAGGCAATACTTCACATTACCATATTGTATCCAAAGTCGCAAGATGTTACACATCCTCCAATTTAATTACAAGATGGCATTTTTAAATGTTATCACAAGTATTTGTAATTGTCAATAAACGGATTACCTCCCGGAGGTAAAAATTCATCACAACGACCGAAATTTTGTTCAGCACCAAAATTAACCATCCCGAGCGATCGATTTTCTTGATTTAATTTTACCAAACTCCGGGGGTTTTGAGTTCTTTATAATAGTGGGCTAAACAGCAGCAGAAAATAAGTTCTACCCTAACTATATGCCGAACCTTGCTTCCATATAAAAAACCCCCGGCAAAGAGCCGAGGGCTTTTGGAAAGGTTACTATTTAATTTCAACAGTAGCGCCAACTTCTTCAAGCTTGGCCTTGATAGCTTCGGCATCAGCTTTGCTGACTTTTTCCTTAACAGGCTTCGGAGCACCATCCACCAAATCCTTGGATTCTTTGAGGCCAAGGCCGGTGATTTCCCGGACAACTTTAATAACGTTAACTTTTTGTGCCCCGGGGCTGACAAGGATTACGTCAAATTCGGTCTTTTCTTCCTGAGCAGGAGCCGCAGCAGCGGAAGCCACCGGAGCCGCAGCAACCGCTACAGGAGCAGCAGCGCTGACACCAAACTCTTCTTCAAAAGCTTTTACAAGCTCAGCAAGCTCGAGAACAGTTAAACTTTTCACAGCCTCTAAAATTTCTTGTACTTTGGACATTTATTTCACCTCCAAAAATATTTTTTTCTATTTATGGTTAAGCCCAGCGGCTTATACCCAACAAATTATTCTTCGCCAGCTTTCTGCTTGCGAATCGCTTCAAGAGCATAAACAAATTTTCTAAGCACACCGGCAAGAGCTCCAGCAAATCCGTAAAGGGGAGCTTGCATGCCACCAAGAAGCTTTGCCAAAAGAACGTTCCGCGGTGGAAGATCGGCAATGGCTTTGACCTTGTCCTTTTCCAGAACAATATTTTCCAGGATTCCAACTTTAATTTCTAAATTAGGATGATCTTTAGCAAAATCAAATAAAACTTTCGCAGCTGAAGCTGGATCTTCTTTGGCCACAGCCAAAGCAGTTGGTCCTTCTAAATAAGGATCCAATCCGGTAATACCCAAGTTATGGGCAGCCCGTTTAGCTAAAGTATTTTTTACAACTTTAATTTCCGCACCTTTTTCCTTGAGTTTCCGCCGAAGTTCGGTCATTTCGGCCACAGTAAGCCCCCGGTAGTCAACCAGTATTGCCGCCTGGGAGCTTTTAATCATTTCCTCAATCTCCGCTACTACTTTTGCCTTTTGTTCAATAATCGGTTTCAACTAACGATCCACCTCCTCGAAAGCAATTAAGGCCGCCGTAGACACACGGCGGCCTTGGGTTTTTCTTCCTTAAGCCTTGCCTCGGTTGGCGGTTTCCCATTAAGCCCTCAGGCACCAACGGTCTACGGCAAATAAATATTTATTTGCCACAATGGTCATTTTAACACATGTCGAACGATTTGACAACACTATTTAACTAGCTTTAAGTGATTTATTTTGATGCCAGGCCCCATAGTTGAAGAAACTACTACACCTTTTAAATATTGACCTTTTGCACCTGCGGGCTTGGCTTTTATTAAAGCATCCATTAAGGTATTGAAGTTTTCCACAAGCTTTTCTACCGGGAACGACACTTTTCCAATCGGCACGTGGACAATACCAGCTTTATCTACCCGGTACTCAATCTTACCGGCTTTAATATCGGCAATCGCTTTTGCCACTTCAAAGGTAACGGTTCCGGTTTTCGGGCTGGGCATTAACCCCTTAGGACCCAAAATTTTACCCAAACGCCCCACAGCTCCCATCATATCCGGAGTCGCCACCACTACGTCAAAATCGATCCAACCCTGGGCAATTTTTTCAATATATTCTTCGGCACCAACATAATCAGCACCGGCAGCTTCTGCTTCCTTCGCCTTTTCCCCTTTTGCAAAAACCAATACTTTCCGGGTTTTACCGGTACCGTGGGGCAGCACTACGGCACCCCTTACCTGCTGATCGGCATGCCGGGGATCAACCCCAAGTTTTACAGCCACTTCAACGGTTTCATCAAACTTAGCAAAGGAAAGCTCCTTTACCAGAGTAAAAGCTTCCGCCGGTTCATATAACTTGGCTTTATCAACTTTTTTCGCAGCTTCTAAATATTTCTTTCCGTGTTTTGGCATTTTTCCTTCCCTCCTTGTGGTATTAGCGGAAAGACACTCCTCCCACTTTTTAGCAAAATTTTAATATAATAAAAAATTAGTCTACAACTTCAATTCCCATACTCCGGGCAGTACCTTCAATCATTCTCATTGCTGCTTCAACATCGTTGGCATTTAAATCTTTGAGCTTAAGCTCAGCAATTTCCCGAATTTTAGCCCGGGTAACTTTACCCACTTTTTTCTTGTTGGGCTGGCCCGAACCCGATTCTATTCCGGCAGCTTTCTTAAGAAGGTCAGAAGCCGGCGGAGTTTTAGTTACAAAGGTAAAGGACCGGTCTTCATAAACAGTAATTTCAACGGGGATAATCATACCAGCCTGTTGAGCAGTACGCTCATTGTATTCTTTAACAAAAGCCATTATGTTAACCCCGTGCTGACCAAGTGCAGGACCAACCGGGGGAGCAGGCGTCGCTTTACCTGCTGGGATTTGTAATTTCACTACTGCAACTACTTTCTTAGCCATCTTTTCACCTCCATTCAAAAACTATATCTTAGTTACCTGGGAAAAATCAAGTTCAATGGGAGTTTCTCTCCCAAACATAGAAACCAAAACCTTTACTTTCCCCTTATCCGGGTAAATTTCTTCAACATTTCCAACAAACCCTTCAAAAGGTCCAGCATTTACCCGAACAGGTTGCCCGATTTCCAAATCAATTTTAGTCCGGGGTTCATCAATACCCATCTGCTTCATAATTTGCCGTACTTCCTGGGCAGTCAAAGGAATGGGCTTGGACCCCCCAACAAAACCTGTTACTCCAGGAGTATGTCTAACCACATTGTACGACTCGTCAGTTAAAATCATTTCCACTAAAACATAACCGGGGAAAATTTTGCGTTTGGACACCTTTTTCTTTCCGTCTTTAATTTCTAACTCATCTTCCATGGGAACCAAAATGCGGAAAATGTGATTCCCCATGTTTAACGACTCAATTCTTTTTTCTAAGTTGGCTTTTACTTTGTTTTCGTGTCCAGAATAGGTATGGACGACATACCAGTTTTTTTCCATTACAAGATTCCTGCCTTTACCTATTTAAGAAGTAAGTTCAGGAAAAAGCTTAAAAACGAGTCAAAAAGCCAGATGATAAGGCCTACAATAATAACGGTTAAAAAAACAACTCCCGTATAAACAATTGATTCATTTCGGGTCGGCCAGTGGACTTTTTTCACCTCGGCCCAAACGCTCCGAAAATACTGCTGAGTTTTTACCCAGGCTCCCTCACCCGCTTTAGAAGCTTTCCGGGTCTCTTTCCCAACTTCGGTTTTAGAAATTTCCTTACCCGCAGCTCCCATAAAAATTCCCCATCCTTTTATTTTGTTTCTTTATGCACCGTATGAGCATTACAGTAAGGGCAATACTTCTTTAATTCAAGTCTCCCCGGATCGTTCTTTTTGTTTTTGGTAGTAGTATAGTTACGGTGCTTGCATTGGGTACATTCTAAAGTTATTGTTACGCGCATTTCAACCATCCTCCTAAAAATAAAAAAATCATAGGCAGTTTACAATTTTACCTAATATAATCTATCACAATACCCCAGCCCTGTCAATACAATGAAAATTTTAACCTAAACAAAAAAGGGAGGGAAACCCTCCCTTTAAACTTACTCTTCGATCGCGGTAACAACGCCCGCGCCTACAGTTCTGCCACCTTCCCGAATAGCAAATCTCAATCCTTCTTCAATAGCAATCGGTGTGA
>NZ_ATYG01000040.1:0-14693 GCF_000427565.1 Carboxydothermus ferrireducens DSM 11255 | reverse complement strand
AAAAAATAAACCGGGTTCGCAGCAAAACCCGGTTTTTGTGCAGTTTATGGTGCGCCCGGCAGGAATCGAACCTACGCACCCGGCTCCGGAGGCCGGCGCTCTATCCGCTGAGCTACGGGCGCACTTCTTTATTCCTCGCTCTTACTATTATACACATTTTTCGTTTGAAGGCAAGTTGTTAATAAAGAAATTTTACTGTTATTTTTTTACTGACCGGTAGAACCAAACCCGCCCGTTCTTTGGCCCAGAGCCTCGTCATCATCGGCCTTTAAATATCTGGTAAAAATCCCCTGGGCTATCCGCTCCCCTTTCCTGATCGTTACCGGTTCTTTTCCGGGGTTAAACAAAGGTATCATGATATGCCCTTCGTTTTCCGGGTTATCGTAATAATCCGCATCTACTACCCCTACGCCGTTAGCCAAAAGCAAACCTTTTTTCACCGCAAGGCTACTTCTAATGTAAATGAGGAGTACCTCATCTTCGGGCATATAAGCTTTAACACCGGTAGGTACCAGTTTTACCTCACCCGGGTTTAAAACCACGTCAATCGCTGCTTCCAAATCATAACCGGCACTGGCTTTGGTCTTTCGCTGTGGGATGTTAATTCCTTTGTCCTCAAAAAAACTTACAACCTTAAATCCGCGCATATTCTCCTCCATATTCACCTGTTTAGTTTCTCCCTTTTTTAATAAAGGCCTTTCGTTTTTAAAAAAACTTTTTAATGGTTATCCTTCCCCATCCCAGCGTTCATGGGGGTAGCGGATTATCGGCGCAATATCTCGCATTTGCTCAAAGCGGTCGTCAATCACGGCACCCTTCATAAAATTACTTCATTAAAGCACTTTTAATTTTTCCCAAAATGCTTACCCCTGAACTCTCAATAACATACTGGTAGATACCTTTTTCGTGGTCGGAACGCCGGGTCTTTAAGATCCCGATGGCCCTTTTAATTTCCGCATCCTCTTCATAGTAACGCATAAAGATGATATTATCGGCTAAAAGGGAAATTCCCATATCCGTTACATTGAAAGTATTAAATAAATTTAAATTTAATGTTTCAAAAGTATAAATTGTAGTGATCTTTCGTCGCTTTAAATTCTGGGTTAACGACCATAAAATATCTCGATATTTTTGGTTATTACCGATAGTCGTCTCTAAGGAAGATACGGTATCTAAAACTAATCGTTTGATATTATACTTTTTGACATATTCTAAAATTTCATAAGCATGGATATCAACATCAATCTCTACCGGTGAATAAAACTTTAAGATAAGACTTCCGTCATAAATCCTTTGGCGAATCTCCTTAAAACCTATACCTTCAGCTAAAGAAATCAACTGCTCCGGTGTCTCCTCATAAGAAATGTATAATGCTTTTTCTCCCCTTTGGGCCGCTTCCAAAGCAAACTTTAAGCTAAAAAGGGTTTTCCCGGTACCGGTAGCTCCCGCCAAAAGAGTTGAGCTTCCCCGGTAAATTCCACCACCTAAAAGATTATCAAGCCCTTCAATACCAAAATTATCCCTCACTTCTAAACCTAAACCCTTTTCCACATCATAAACCAATTCTTCTTGACTTAGTAACATTCGGGGATAAAGCTTAATTCCATCTTTACCAATTAAAAAAATATGTTCCCCGGGAATTGTCCCGGTTCCACGCATCTTCAGGATTCTTAAATACCGCTTCTGGAATTTCCGCTCCTGCTGGCCATAAAGATAGATGATGCCGTCTGCAATAGCAAACTCCGATAAAGTGCTCAACTCTTCCTCTATGTACTCTCCAACTAAAAAAGTAGTGGTTTCCCAAACCGCAAGCTTAGAGGCTAACTCAAAAACCATGGCTCGGAACTCTTTTTCGCTATCACCAAGACTTCTTAAAGCTTTAAAGCTGTCAATTACCAGAATATCCGGTCTAAATTTTTTCATTAAATCATCAACAGCAGCAAACGCACCATTAAGCCCCTCTTTTTTCAAGATAAGCCCTAAGTCCCGGTAAATAATTTGTTCACCTAAAAAGCTATTATCAAAAAACTCAAAATCAGCCAAGTTTCTTACCATTTTAAACTGGCTTTCGGAAACGGTGGTAAAATATAAACTCTTTAATCCTCTCCTTGCTGCGTTAAATAAAATGTTTTGAACTAAAATCGTTTTACCACTTCCGGGATTACCAGCGATAATATTTATTGAATACAAGGGAATACCACCGCCTAAAACCTCATCAAAGTTTTCTATACCCGTCACCAGTCTCTCCAATGTTAAAACCCCTTTCTTTCTAATTTCTCTTTTAGGTTTTGTAGTGTTTTCGGATCCACCAGTTTGGCGATAATCCCCACATATTTTGTGGTAAATTTTGATACTAACTCTCCAAAATCAAAATCGGGGTTATCTCTTAAAAACTTTCGGATTTTCTCAAAATCAAAGCCCGTTTCATCACACTCTAAAATTTCTACTTCCGGAAGTTCTGGACTTAGATCGTAAATTACCCTATCTACTAAAAGTTTAACGGTAAAAACTCCCAGGTATTTTGCTGTTTCTTCCCAGATTCCTGACAATATTTGTTCATAATCTTGCAAGATTATCACCTCTTACCCCAAGTTTCTTATTTTTATTAAATTCTTCCGACAATTTTTTCAATATAAAGTTACGGAAGCTTACGATGGATCTATACAATAGCAGTTTTTCCCCATTTTTTTCGCTTGATATAATGCCTGATCTGCCCTTTCAAATAAGGTATATACAGAATCATTGCTTTTTGCTATGGCTATGCCCATACTTACAGTAACTTTGCGATGCGGAAAAGGATAACTCTCGATAGCTTTTCTTATTCTTTCGGCCACTTCAACAGCACCTTCTTTATTTGTACCTGGAAGTATTATTACGAACTCCTCCCCTCCATACCGTCCCGCAATATCTACACTTCTTATTGAGTTTTTTATTATTTCTGCGGTTTTCTGCAGCACCACATCACCAGCTAAATGGCCAAAGGTATCATTGTAACTCTTGAAGTTATCAAGATCGAAGAAAATAACCGCCAGAGGGATATCATACCTGATTTTTCTCTCAAGTTCAGTAACCAGTATATTACGCAGCGCCCGCTTATTAAATAATCCGGTTAAAACGTCAGATTCAGCTTCTCTTTCTAAACGCTTAACAATCTGGGCATTAGCCAATGCTACAGCAGCAAAGTTCGCATATATCTGCAGGCTTTTGTTATCGTGGTGTTCCAGTGAATCAGGGGAAAGCACAATGCCCAATAGACCGACAGCACCAATAGAAGTCCATAGTGGATAAACCATGATTTTAGCCCCGGAATCAACCTCCAAATCGGTAAGGCCGGGTAACGTATTAAATTCATCAATACTAAGAAATGACGGCTCAACTTTCGAAAAAACACTCTCAATTACCGGATGGACCATCGGCCATTCCTTTCCTATTAAAAGCTGGCTTTGGTCCCCTTTTGCCTGTGCTATACTGATTTTATCACCCTCGCGAAGACCAATAAAACCCAGGTCTACATTATATATTATGATCAGGGAATTAATTATGAGGTCCATAACCTTGTCCAGCTCTATAGTAGAGGTCAACAATCGGCTGATCTCATAAATACTGTTCAATTCAAGCCGTCGTAGTCCTAAAAGATTTTTTTCAAGGATAGCCTTAAGTACCTCATTTATTGTTTGGTAAATATTGAGCGCTTTGTTGGTAAAAGTATTTTCCTCCTCCACATCCATCCTGTCTTTTATCTTGGTAGGAGCAACGATAAGAAAGCCTGTCTTTTGCGCATAGGTTCCCAGGCAGTAGGCATAGAGTCTAATCCCGTATGGGCATGT
The DNA here is from genome assembly GCF_000427565.1 of Carboxydothermus ferrireducens DSM 11255. Lineage (NCBI taxonomy): Bacteria > Bacillati > Bacillota > Clostridia > Thermoanaerobacterales > Thermoanaerobacteraceae > Carboxydothermus > Carboxydothermus ferrireducens. The sequence goes on along the minus strand of NZ_ATYG01000040.1, from coordinate 10,866 downwards.
AAATATTCCTTTATCATCTAAAGAACCAAAAATATTTTTATAAAAATTAATGCACTTTTCGTTGCAAAGCTTTTTACCCTTATTTACTTCTTGGCATAATTCAACGTCATGACTGAATTGAGAAAAAGGTTCGCCATTTATATCAAAGATGTAAATGTTTGCATCCATCACCCTGGCAAGAGCATCCTGAAACTCCTGCCAGTATTTTAACGAAACATTGAGTAAAAGGTTTGCCGGCATTTATGAACACCTCTTCCTGGTTAGTTCTATTTTTCATCATTCATAACCAATTTTTTATTCTAAAATGCTTTTCCTTCTAATTTTTCTTTTAAGTTCTGCAGAGTATCCTGATCTACCAATTTGGCGATAATTCCTACAAACTTTGCAGTAAACTTTGCTACCAGTTCTCCAAAATTAAATTCGGGATTGTCTTCGATAAACCTGCGGATTTTCTCAAAATTAAAGCCCGCTTCATCACATTCTAATATTTCAACCTCGGGAGCTTCTGCACTTAAATCGTAAATTACCCTGTCCACTAAAAGTTTTACGGTAAATACTCCTAAATATTTCAATGCTTCTTCCCAGATTCCTGATAATATTTGTTCATAATCCTGCAAGATTATCACCTCTGGCACCAGTTTCACATTTATTTTTATTCTTGCTCAATTTTTCGCGCCTGAAAATTAAATAAAAACCTTGAGATTATTAAAGTTATTGAAGAAAAAATTAGTGACATTGAAAGAAAAACACCTTTTCGTTTAGTAAAATGGAAGTATCCAATCAAACCATAAAACCCCAATAAAAAGGTATGTGTCTATATGTTACAACACAACTCACTAACTGAAAAGTATGAAAAATGAATTTCTAAAACTAATTATGGATACCCTTGCCCCTGGGTTATGGCTACTACTATCTTTGCCCTTCGGGGATTTCAACTTATAGGCAGCACTCATGCCGAGCACAAATACCAAAAAAGACCTGCACAAAACTGCAGGTCTTTTTTACATTTTTTACATTTTTTTATTTTGGTGGAGGCGGGGGGAATCGAACCCACCGTCCGGAGGACAAGAACCGAAAGCTTCTCCGAGGGCAGCCGGTATTTTAGCTTTCACCCGATTGGTGCCTACCGGCAGGCCACAATCGGGCTATCCCGTAAAATCTCGCTTACGAAGAGCCGGGACACCCTTCATAAGCCAGCCCGGTCCGGTCACGCCCCGACAGAAGCCCCGGGCAAGCTTCCGTCAGGACGTAGCTGCGTTATTAAGCAGCTAAAGCGTAGTTTTCGTTGGCAGTTATCTTTTCCCACCATTTTTAACGAGGTAAGATGGGGTCCTCGCCTCGCTACTTTCGGCCCTTCGCTCCCCCGTCGAACCCTTTACGCCCCCAGGTTAATAACGAGCTCGAAGAGCCTTTTCAATTTCTCTTGCTGCATCCCTTTTTGCCATCTCTTCCCGCTTGTCGTACATCTTTTTACCTTTGGCTAAGCCCAATTCTATTTTAGCATAATTTCCTTTAAAGTAAAGCTTTAATGGTACCAAAGTTAAACCCTTTTCCCTGGTTTTACCAAAAAGGCGCATAATTTCACTTTTATGCATTAAAAGCTTTCTTGGTCTCTTAGGTTCGTGGTTAAAGCGGTTCCCCTGCTCATAGGGACTTATGTGCATGTTGTAAAGCCAGAGCTCACCGTTTTCAATCCGGGCAAAACTATCCCTTAAATTCACCCGGCCCAGGCGAATGGATTTAACCTCGGTTCCTTTTAATGCTATTCCTGCCTCGTATTTTTCGAAAATATGATAATCGTGATAAGCTTTACGATTTTCCGCAATTATCTTTTCCATAAAAACATACCCCTTCAAATCTCGTAACATACATGACTTAAATTATTATATCATATTTTCTAAAACTTTTGCTCAGAAATTTTTTTACGTTAACCGCTCCAAAATTTCTTCGGCCGATTCATTAGTTTCAGGACTTTTCCCAAGTTTTTTTACAAGCACAAAATCAATTTCTCTTGAGACAGTGTTTACTTTAACCAACCTTACACGCACCTCATCACCCAAACGAAACACTTTTTTTGTACGGCGACCAATAAGGGCATAACTTTTTTCATCATAAAGATAGTAATCATCCTCTAAAGTGGATACACGCACTAACCCTTCAATTAAATTAGGCAACTGTACAAAAAAGCCGTAAGAAGTTACTCCCGAAATTATCGCGTCATACTCGGTTCCTTCTTTCCCAGCCATAAACTCAACCATCCGCATTTCCACAGATTCCCGTTCCGCTTCCATGGCCCGGCGTTCCATCTCCGACGAATGTTTGGCTACCTTCGGTAAAATTTTGGCAAGTTTTGCTTCCCGCCGCGGGGTAAGTTTCCCTTCTAATACTTCCCGGATTATCCGGTGAATCATTAAATCGGGATAACGACGAATGGGTGAAGTAAAGTGGGTGTAGTATTCCGCCGCTAAGCCAAAATGCCAGATTCTTTCCGCTGAATAACGGGCCTGTTTCATTGACCGCAGCATGACCGCATTGATTACCCTTTCTTCCTTCCTTCCCGCCACTTTTTCCAAAAGCCGTTGAAATTCGCGGGGGTGGTATTTCCCGTCCCGGCCACCTTTTAAGTTATAACCAAAAAGCCTTAAAAACTCTTTTAAGCTTTGGATTTTCCCTTCGTCGGGATCTTCGTGAATCCGGTACAAAAACGGCACTTCCTGCCAGAAAAATCTTTCCGCTACCGTTTCATTGGTTATTAACATAAACTCTTCAATTAGCTGGTGAGCAATGTTTCGCTCCCGCCGGACGATATCCACCACTTCCCCTTTATCATCCAGAATTACTTTGGCTTCGGGAAGATCAAAATCAATTGCCCCCCGCTCAAGCCGGCGCTTTCTTAAAATCATGGCAAGGTTGGCCATTTCCTCCAACATGGGCACCAAATCCCCGAGCTCTTCCCGGGCTTTTGGATCTTTATCCAAAACAGCTTTTTTCACAATGGTGTAGGTAAGCCGGGCCCGGGTCTTGATAACCGACGGAAAAATTTCATGACTCACCACTTCTCCGGTGGGAGTAATTTCCATTACCACCGATAGGGTCAACCGGTCCACCCGGGGATTTAAGCTGCAAATTCCGTTGGACAGCTCCGGGGGAAGCATCGGCAACACTTTACCCGCAAGGTAAACACTGGTTCCCCGTTCCAGCGCTTCTTTATCCAGAGCCGAACCTTCCCGCACGTAATACGATACGTCGGCAATATGTACCCCCAACTGGTAATTACCGTTAGGAAGCTTTTTTAAACTAACCGCATCGTCTAAATCCTTGGCATCTTCATCATCAATGGTAACAATCATTTCTCCCCTTAAATCCCGGCGGCTTTTTAGCTCTTCCGGGCCAATTTCCTGGGAAATAGCCCTGGCTTCTTTGATTGTCTCCGGTTTAAAGGAATCTAAAAGGCCGTATTTTTTGATGATGGCTTTTAACCGCGTCTGGGGATCTTCTGGATCGCCTAAAATCTCAATAATTTTCCCTTCAGAAAGTTCTCCTTTCCGGGGATAAGCGGTAATCTCCACTACCACCTTTTCACCGTTCTCTGCTTTTATTCCCTTTTTCCCCAGAGGAATAATTATGGCACCGGTAATCCGCTCATCATCCGGCTCCACCAAACCATAATGCCGCCGCCGATAGAAACTCCCCACCACCGTTTTATTGGCCCGTTCTAAAATTTTGACAACTTCTCCTTCCGGACGGTTACCATCGGAAAAGGGAAGGTATCTTACCAGTACCCGGTCGTTATGCATTGCTCCTTTTAAATTGAGTGGAGAAATAAATACGTCCTGCTTTTCCCGGTCCTCGGGTATTAAAAAGGCAAATCCTTTCGGATGCCCCTGAATCTTTCCCCGCACCATGTTCATTTGCTCGGGAAGGCCATATTTACCGGCCTTTGTTACATACACTTCTCCTTCTTTTTCCAAATCTCTTAAAGCCGCAAGCAATTTCTTTATTTCCGAAACATCAGTAAGGCCAAGACCTTCGATGATTTTATCGGGGTATTGCGGAGAATTAGCTTTTATTAAATACTCCAAAATTTTTTCTCTCATTTATTACTCCTCCTTTTAACGTCACTTCGTCACTTATTTTCACCTAAATTTACTACAATTATGTCAAAAGGCGGGTACACCTTCCCCGCCTATAAACCTAACTCCTCGTGAATTTCCTGCATTGCTTTTAAAGCAATAGCTAAAAATTCTTCCAAAGTCAAGCCAATTTCACTGCAGGCTGCTATTTGTTCGCGCTTGGCCCCCCGAGCAAAAGATTTTTCATGGAAGCGATTCATAAGAAACTCCACCGTTACCGCTTCTAATTTTTTCTCCGGACGGATCAAAGCTCCAGCAACTATCAGGCCCGTTAAAGGGTCAACGGCATATAAAGCCTTATCCAAACGGGATTTACGCGGCAGGCCATGGGCTTCGTTATGAACCTTGACCGCATAGACCACTTCTGCGGGAAGTCCGAGTTTTTCCAGGATTTCCGCTCCTATTAAACTATGCTTCCGGGGATCATCTTTTGTTTCATCATAATCAATATCGTGTAAAAGTCCGGCTAATCCCCATAACTCCTCATCTTCACCAAAATGCCTCGCCAGTTCCCGCATCACCGCTTCCGCCGCTAACATATGTTTTAGTAAATTGGGGCTTTTCACTCTTTTAGTAAGTTCCCGGTATGCCTGTTCCCTATCCATTACTTCTCCCCCTCCGTTTGCCAGAATTTTGCCACCGCAAAAGCCAGTATTTGTTCCTCCGGCCCGAAAACATAGCCTTCCATTTCGTAAATTTTCCGTTTTTTATAAATCATTTTCCCTTTTACCGTAAGGAGCACTCCAATAGGCACCGGTTTTTTAAATTTAATACTCATTTCCGCAGTAACCGCCCGAACACCGTTAAAGGAAAGCCACTGGGCCATAGCTTCATCCAGTAAGGTCGCAATAAGTCCTCCGTGCATTACCCCATTGTAGCCCTGGTGCTCCGGCCGGGCCGTAAATTCCGCTACTGCCTCATCATTAATGTAAGAAAACTCTAACTTTAGACCATAAGGATTATCTTTCCCGCAGGCAAAACAGTAGTTTAGGGATTTTTCCTCCTCGTTCATGCCCCATACCATCCTTTCTGGTCTCATTTTAGCAGGTAATTTCTTCCGCGGCAAGATTGGGAAAGGTAATAAAAAAGCAGCCCTACTTATTAGGGCTGCTCTGTTAGATTCTTTTAGAATAGCAACAGGGGCACAATGATCAGCGCAAAGGTTCCGGCCACTTTCATTAGCGGGTTCATCGCAGGGCCAGAAGTATCTTTGAAGGGGTCGCCAACGGTATCGCCCACTACCGCTGCTTTGTGCGTATCGCTGCCTTTTCCGCCAAGATTTCCCGCTTCTATATATTTTTTCGCGTTATCCCAGGCACCGCCAGCATTGGCCATATAAATGGCTAAAAGCACTCCGGTTGCGGTAACGCCGGCTAAATAACCGGTCAATGCTTTAAAGCCAAGGATAAAGCCAATAGCCAGAGGAGCACCAACCGCCAGTAAGCCCGGTGCAATCATCTGCCGGATCGCCGCTGCCGTACTGATGGAAACACAGCGGGCATAATCGGGCCGGGCTTTTCCTTCCATGAGACCGGGAATCTCTCTAAACTGGCGCCGTACCTCTTCAATCATATCAAAAGCCGCTTTTCCTACCGACTCCATAGTTAGAGCCGCTACTAAAAAGGCCACGGTACCACCCAGGAAAAGACCCACTAAGACCCATGGGTCGGTAATATTTAAGTCAAACTTGCCGTTTACTAGGTACTTTTGCAAGTTGGGGTTAGTTTTGGCCAAGTCGGTATAAGCAGAGAATAAAGCAAGGGCAGTTAAAGCCGCAGAACCAATGGCAAACCCTTTAGCTACCGCTGCAGTGGTGTTACCAACGGCATCGAGCTTGTCGGTTTTATTCCGGATTTCCGGACCAAGTTCCGCCATTTCTGCAATACCACCGGCGTTGTCGGCCACCGGACCAAAGGAATCCACCGCCACAACCATAGCGGCAGTAGCCAGCATTCCCATGGCCGCTAGAGCAATTCCGTAAAAGCCTGCAGCCCAGTAGCCCACCATAATAGCCGCCACAATTACGATAATGGGTAAGTACGTACTCCGCATACCAACCGCAATCCCGGAAATGATGTTAGTTGCCGGACCGGTGGTGGAAGCCTCAGCAATTTTTTGAGCCGGAGGCTTTAAGTTGGAGGTATAGTATTCGGTTAAGGAGCCAATTGCCACGTTAACCACTAAACCGGAAACTACCGCGATAAAGATTTTCGGAGCCCACTCACTGCCAAATACGTACTGGGCTATAATGTAGGTAAAGATTGCCGTAATAAAGTTGGTAGACCACAAACCAATATTTAAAGCCATTTGGGGATTTCCATCTTCGGAAGTCCGCACAAAGAAAGTACTGATAATTGCCGCTACAATCCCCGCCGCCCCGAGAAGCAACGGGAAAGTTGCACCTAAAACTTCACTAAAACCGTGGTTCTTGGCAAAGGTAAGGCCTAAGAGCATAGCTGCCATGGTGGTAGCGCCGTACGATTCAAAAAGGTCGGCACCCATACCGGCAGTATCGCCAACGTTGTCCCCAACGTTGTCCGCAATAACCGCCGGGTTTCTGGGATCGTCTTCGGGAATACCCGCTTCAACTTTACCCACCAGGTCGGCACCAACGTCAGCGGCTTTGGTATAAATACCACCGCCAACCCGGGCAAAGAAAGCAATGGCCGAAGCCCCAAAGGCAAAGCTATCGATAACATGAACATCTTTAAAAATAATATATAAGGCCGAAACACCAAGTAAACCAAGCCCGGCAACGGACATCCCCATGACGCCACCGGCTCTGAAGGCTACGTTTAAGGCAGCGTTCAAGCTTTTCCGCGCAGCCTGGGTTGTCCGGGCATTAGCTTTGGTGGTACTGGTCATCCCGGCATAACCGGCAAGAGCCGAGGCAATAGCACCTACCAGAAACGATACACCAACTTTAAGTCCGTAGCCAAAGTCCCCTTCCTTATAACCAAAACCAACAACCAGCAAAACAAAAACCACAAGTGCAAAAGGAATTAACGTCTTGTACTGGCGGTTTAAATACGCCATAGCCCCTTCAAAGATGGCCTGGGAAATCTCCCGCATTTTTTCATTCCCCATATCTTCCTTTAAAACCGAGGAAAAAAGATACAGGGCAAAAAGAATTGCTAAGATCCCCGCTCCCAAGCCGTAATAAGCTAAAGTCATCCCGTTTTCCATTTCTCACCCTCCTCAATTTTTAAAATAAATTATTTATCTTTAAAAAAGTAAAGCCAGCACCAACGACAAAATCATAAATAAAATTACCGCAACTACCGTCATTTTCTCAAACAGCTCATCAAGGCCTTTTTTCTTGCCAAACAAAATTTCCGCTCCACCGGCAATAGACCCGGAAAGTCCGGCGCTTTTCCCCGATTGGAGAAGAACTGCAGCGATTACTCCTAAAGCTGCCAGGATGTGCAGAAAAACTAAGATCCCCTTGAGAACGGCCACCCCGCCTCACCTCCTTAAAAACCAAAAAAATTATACCACATTTTAGGTTGGTTAACAATAATTTTCGCACTATTTTAAATATTTATACATAACCCCTAAAGTTAAAAAATAGTTTAAGGCCGGGAAGGCTGCTTCCCGACCGCCTTTTAAAAAATTACGCTTTTATATTATAAAAAGCTTTTAGTCCTTTGTAAATAGCAGTATAGTCCAATTCTTCCTCAATTCTTAACAGCTGGTTGTATTTTGCTACCCGGTCGGTCCGCGACGGCGCTCCGGTCTTAATCATACCGGCATTTACCGCCACCGCTAAATCCGCCAGGGTAGTATCCTCGGTTTCTCCCGAACGGTGGGAAATAATGGTAGTATAGCCGTTTTGCCGGGCAAGCTCGATGGTATTTAAAGTTTCGGTAATGGTACCGATTTGATTTAACTTAATTAAAATACTGTTGGCAACTCCCAAATCAATCCCTTTCTGAAGGCGCTCAACGTTGGTAACAAACAAATCGTCCCCTACCAGCTGAATTTTCTTCCCCAGGCGCTCGGTTAAAAGCTTCCAGCCATCCCAGTCTTCTTCGCTCATTCCATCTTCAATGCTAATTATCGGATACTTAGCACAAAGTTTTTCGTAATACTCCACCATTTCCGCAGCAGATTTTTTAACCCCTTCTCCTTCCAGGACATAAAACCCGTCCTTGTACAATTCCGTTGCCGCCACATCAAGGGCGATATAGATGTCTTTTCCCGGAGTGTAGCCTGCTTTTTCGATAGCCTCAACGATTACTTCAATGGCTTCTTCGTTGGACTTGAGGTTTGGAGCAAATCCTCCTTCATCACCTACAGCGGTGTTATATCCTTTCCCCTTTAAAACTTTTTTGAGGTTGTGAAACACTTCCGCACCCATCCGTAATGCTTCACTGAAGGAAGAAGCACCAAGGGGCATGATCATGAATTCCTGAATGTCCACGTTGTTATCGGCATGCTTGCCACCGTTTAAAATATTCATCATCGGCGCCGGCAGTACCCGGGCATTGGTTCCCCCAAGATAACGGTACAGGGGAAGCCCGAGGTAATTTGCCGCCGCTTTGGCTACCGCCATAGAAACCCCGAGTATAGCATTAGCCCCTAACTTCCCCTTGTTGGGAGTACCGTCTAATTCAATGAGGTACTCGTCAATCCCCACCTGGTCCAAGGCATCAAACCCGAGAATTTCCGGTCCAATAATGGAGTTGACATTTTCTACCGCCTGGGTAACCCCCTTACCCAGATATCTTTGGGGGTCATTATCCCGAAGTTCCACCGCTTCAAACGCCCCGGTAGAGGCACCGGATGGCACCGCAGCTCTTCCCCAGGTACCATCTTCCAGGATCACATCTACCTCAACAGTAGGATTTCCCCGGGAGTCTAAAATTTCCCGGGCGATAACTTCCCGAATTTCGCTCATCAAAATAACCCTCCTTCATAAAATTTAAAATAAAGGCTCACTGGTCATTTCCTCGGGTATTTCTAGCTCTAAAATTTTTAAAATCGTCGGGGCCACATTAGCCAGACTTCCCTTTTCCTTTAACTTAATTCCCCGGTATTTTTCCCCCACCAGAATAAAGGGGACTGGATTTGTGGTATGCGCGGTATGCGGGCTGCCATCTTCTTCAAGCATTTTCTCGGCGTTGCCGTGGTCAGCGGTAATTATGGCTGTTCCTCCTAAAGATAAAAACTTATCTACCACCCGTCCCAGGCATTCGTCCACCGCTTTTATGGCCCGGACGGCCGCTTCAAACACCCCGGTATGGCCAACCATATCAGGATTGGCGTAATTTAAAACAATTAAATCGTAACCCTTTTCCATTTCCTCTAAAAGTTTTTCCGTGACTTCATAAGCACTCATTTCCGGTTTTAAATCGTAAGTTGCAACTTTCGGCGAAGGAATTAATATTCTTTCTTCCCCGCGATAGGGTTTTTCTACGCCACCGTTAAAGAAAAAGGTCACATGAGCGTATTTTTCCGTTTCGGCAATTCTAAGCTGCTTTTTTTGTTTTTTGGAAAGATATTCGCCCAAGCAATTTTCAATCGTCTGGGGTAAAAAAGCTACTGGAGCTTTTATCGTTTTATCATATTGAGTAAAACAAACAAAATGTAGATTTTCTATCTTTTTCCGGTTAAAGCCGGTAAAGTCGTCGTCCACAAAAGCTCTTGTTATCTGCCGGGCCCGGTCGGGACGGAAATTGAAAAAGATGATGCTATCTCCTTCTTTAACTACTCCCCGGGGCTGACCTTCGGGAGTCAAAACCACCGTAGGAGAAACAAATTCATCGGTTTCCCCCCGGTCGTAGCCTAAAGCCACCGCCGCCTCCGGCTCTGTTACTTTAAACCCTTCCCCAAAAACCATCGCCCGGTAAGCTTTTTCCGTCCGCTCCCAGCGCTTATCCCGGTCCATAGCGTAATACCGCCCCATCACCGTGGCAATTTGGCCAAAGCCAAGTTCCTTTAAGCGGGCTTCCAAAGTTTCTATGTATTCCCAGGCGTTTTGCGGCGGCACATCCCGGCCATCGAGAAAGGCGTGGATAAATACCCGGGAAAATTTTTCCCGGCGGCAAAGTTCTAACAAGGCAAAGAGGTGTTCAATATGGCTATGCACCCCACCATCGGATAATAACCCCATGAGGTGGAGATTGCCTCCGGTTTTTTGAGCATGATTTATAGCCTCTAAAAGCTCACGATTTTGAAAAAAGCTGCCTTCCTCTATTTCTTTGGTAATCCGGGTTAATTCCTGGTAAACAATCCTTCCGGCTCCCATGTTGAGGTGGCCAACTTCCGAATTGCCCATCTGCCCGCGGGGAAGACCTACCGCAAGTCCCGAGGCCTCTAAAATTGTATGGGGGTAATTATCCCAGTACCGATTGAAATTGGGAGTTCCCGCCTCTTTTATACTGTTGCCATAGGTAGTTTCCGCTATACCCCAGCCGTCTAATATTGTCAGTAATACCGGCACTTTAAGTCCTGGTCATCCAAACTGTGCAAGACTGCACCAGTTTAGAAGGTTGGGGTATTTGTTGTCCGCCTTTCAGACTGTCCCAGCCCCAACTGGCGGTATTTGGGACAGCCATAGTCCCTGCCCCAAGAAGCAGGAACTCGCCATGGCCATTCAGCCACCTTCTCCCATACCGCTGACAAGTATTCTCTTAAGCGGTGACAGGTCACGATATAATGGCCTGTCAAGGAGAGCTCCGGTCAGGAGGGCTACCCGCAAAACTCGCCACGGTTTGTACGGTAAGGTTTT
>NZ_ATYG01000039.1:0-15502 GCF_000427565.1 Carboxydothermus ferrireducens DSM 11255 | reverse complement strand
CCTTTGTCTTTTATCGCTAACTTTTCTATTACGATGCCTTTGTTTTTCTCAAGGGCTAATTTTACAATTTCGTTGGCATACAGCCAGGCAAAGTAATCTCGTTTCTCTTTTCTTCCATCCCAGAGATGTGGTGTGGGGATTTCCCCAAAGCTTTTCAGATTGCCGTTGGTTTTTATTTCGGCCCAGGCGATGTGGGACGGAAAAGCATTTAAGTCTATCCCGATAGCTCCATTGCTGAAATCTATTGATGCATCAGGTAGATTATCTTCAAAAGAAATATAAGCATAGTATTTATTGTTTTTTCTTTGCAGGCGAACGCTGTAAGGACAGGAATTTAGCATTGCTTCTGCAAACTTTCTCCATTTCTTATGAGAACTTTTAAGTTCTATAAACAGCCATTTTCTATTACCTGCATTTACTCTTAAAAAGAATTGGCCATTTTCTTCAATAACTCTTAAGTTTAAGTTACCTTGCTTGGACCTATCACCTCGAGAGAAAAGAGTTCCTTTGCGTTTATCTTCCCACTCTTTTTTGTACTTTTGCCTTTGCTTACTGCTTAAATGTTTGCTTTTTAGTCTATAAAACAATACTTTCCCGCCAAAAATAACTCTACGAGGGTTTTCTCCAAGTTCTCTGATACTTTGCAAAATTTCGTTAGCTTCAAGAATAGCGTCGTCTACATATCTGGAGTTTAGAGCAAAGAGGCTTTGCAGTTCTTTCTTCAGTTCTTTTGGGGCTTTTCCTTCAAGCAACCGGTTATAGGCATATCTCTTGCAGGAGTTCCACTTTCGCATTAAGTTATCTACTACCTCTTTCTCCTCTGCCTTTGGAAATAACCGTGCCTGTATTGTTATGACTTGCTTCACGGCTTTCACCACACTTACGATTTTGTAAATTAAACTTTGTCCCTTACTGAGTAAGTATTATTGCACTATTCTGCATTGTTTGGCTTAACTGTTGCTACCTCCTTTAAAAACTTCATTTAATAATATACCGTAGTTTTTCTTGAAAAAAAAGAGCGGCTCAATTTTGCTGGAGCCGCTCTTTTTACGGACGCCTTTTTTTGTCAAAAACAATCCGGTAATTAGCTAATTCCTGGTCAGTAGCTTTTAGAACATTAACCCTTTTTACTTCGTAATCGTTCCAAATCTTTACCGAAACTGAGGCATCAGGAGTATCGGCATAGCGGGCGGTGACTTTGGCTGCAAGGTAAAAATCGTCATCAGTTGGATTGCCTTGAATTAATGTTGTCGGACCGGTAAAACCTTCTACCTTGGCGAGGAATTCCCCGGGTTTTTTAAAATACGAAATCAGTTCGTTTTCCTGGGCATTTCTTCCCACGATAATTTTGGCGGTGGGGGAAAGGCGAAAATGACGCCCAAATTTTAAACGGTCAATATCTTCTACCGTTAGCTTACCGTTGTAACGAATTAAATCCTGCACTTTGCCGGCAAATTCTTTTTTGGTTAAAAGGCATCCTCCCGAGGGGCAGGGATAATCGTTTATCCCAAAACTTGCGGCAAGTTCCATCTGGGTTTTCCGGGAGCGACCGGAAATAGCTAAAAGTTTATCCCGGGAAACGTAACCCTCTTGCTCGGCAATCGTTGGGGGAAAGTGCAGGGCCGAAAGGGGCCGGAGAACCAAACCCTTAATTCCCGCTTCCCGGTCGATTAAATTTATGGCATCCCGTCGCTGCGAATTAGGCCGCTGCCCTAAAACCTCGCCGGTAATCATAAATTTGGCGCCGATTTCTTCCATAAGTTTCTTTGCTTTTTTAAATTTGAAGATCCGGCAGTCAATGCAGGGATTTAAAGCGCTGCCGTAGCCGTGGGGTGGGTTTTCAACGATTCTTAAATATTCTTCACCGCAGTTTTGCACATGAAGCTTTATACCTAAATCGGCCGCTAACTTGGCGGTGGAAGCACATCCCTGGCCTTTAGCTAAACAACGACAGAAAGGGCTGGTAAAATTAACTGCTTCTACTTCTACACCTTGTTCCAGAATAAGCTTTATGGCTAAAGTGCTGTCAAGGCCTCCCGAAAAGAGTGCCAGAGCCTTCACCATTTTATTCACCTCCCTAAAAGCTTCCTTTAGGGACGGTTCTGTCAGAGTGCTATTATTACGTATCATAGGAATAGCACGTTCTAAGAACCGTCCCTCTAAGCTGTGTTGATTACTGACTGTAGTACAAGAAAAGTATAACGAAAAAGTTAACAGAAGACAACCGAAAATTGTTGACAAGAATATTTTAGTATATTAAAGTATTAAAATAAGAAAAGTTGCGGGGGGTTTCTATGTTTAGGTATGAGGGAAAATTACGGGACCCGGCGTTTGACAGCTTGTTTGAGGCAATACTTGCCCTGAAAAATATTGATGAATGCTATGCTTTTTTTGAGGATATCTGCACTATTGCGGAATTAAAAGCTTTAGCCCAGCGCTGGGAAGTAGCAAAAATGCTGGATGAGGGAAGTACTTATCAGGAAATTGTCCAAAAAACCGGAGCAAGTACCGCAACTATCAGCAGGGTAAAAAGATGCTTAAATTACGGTGCTTCCGGTTATCGGTTAATGCTTAAACGCTTAAAGGAAGAAGGGGAATTATGAGAGAAAACTTTAAAGAACTACCACCGGGGGTAAAAGATTATTTACCGGTTGAAGCAGCCTTACGGAGATACCTGGAAAACTTATTTGTAGAGCTGGTGGCCAAGGAAGGATTTCAAGAGGTTATAACTCCTTCCTTTGAATATTATGAAACTTTGCGGGAATCCCAGTCGGAGACCGATTTAATTAAGTTTGTGGACCGTACGGGAGAACTTTTGGCCCTCAGGGGAGATATGACCACCCCCATTGCCCGGGTGGTTTCTACCAAAATGAAGCATCGGGAGTTACCTCTTAAAATTTTTTATGCGGCAACGGTTTTTTCTGGAAATTTTTCCGGAAGAAACAAACTTAGAGAATTCAAACAACTGGGAATTGAAGTATTTGGGGATATTACTTCAAAATTAGAATCAGACTTAATAAAACTAATGGCTGTGTATTTGCGTAAAGCCAAGGTGAAAAACCTGGAAATTTCTCTGGGACATGTGGATATTTTAACGGGGATTATTGAAGAATACGAACTTTTTAACCATTTTTCGGAAATAAAAAATGCTTTAAATCAAAAAGATTACGTAGCCTTGGAGGGGATTTTTGAGAGGGCGGGCAAAAGTCTAACTATCCGGGAAAGTCTGGTGGATTTTTTGCAGCAACGGGGAGGAAAGGCAATTCTAAGAAAGGCTAAGAAAATATTACACCATCCTAAAGCTCAGAATGCTTTAGAAGAACTGGAGGAGGTTACCGAATACTTAATTTCTGCAGGAGTAAGAGAATTAAAGTTAGACTTTTCCTTAGTGCGGGATTTAAACTACTACACCGGTTTAGTGTTTGAGGCTTATACCCCTTACTTGGGTTATCCATTGGGCGGTGGCGGGCGCTACGACTCTCTTTTAAAAAAATTTGGCTGGGATACCCCGGCTTTTGGCTTTGCTTTGGGGTTGGAAAGAATTGTTGAAAGTATTGCCAATAGTATTGACAAATAATTTTTTTAACCTTATGATTTTAGTATATTAATAATTTAACACTTTAACAAACTAAAGTGAGGCTATAAAAATGAAAAATGGTTTAAAAAATGGTTTAACTTTTGCCCTTCCTAAAGGGACGTTATTTCCCGATACGGTGCGTCTTCTCTATAAAGCGGGTTTTTTAAAAACGGAAGAGGTCCTTTTGGAAAGTCGAAAACTCGTAATAAATGATGGTCCTTATACTTTTATTATCTGCCGGCCGACCGATATCCCCACTTTTGTGGAGCATGGAGCGGCCGATTTGGGTATTGTGGGTAAGGATGTGATTGAGGAGCAGCGGCGGGAAATCTTTGAACTTTTGGATTTAAAATACGGAAAATGCCATTTTGCCGTGGCGGCACCAAAGGATAACCCTAAAGTGCACGATTTGGGAAAGCTTACGGAAGTCAGGGCTGCCAGCAAATTTCCCGAGGTAACCCGCCGGTTTTTTAAAGGTCTTGGTGTGCGGGCGGAGGTAATTAAAATGCACGGGAATGTGGAGCTGGCTCCGCTGGTGGGTCTTGCGGATGTAATTGTGGACCTGGTTTCTACCGGAAGAACTTTAAGGGAAAATAACTTAATTGAAATAACAAAAATAATGGATATTACCGCAAGGTTAGTTGCCAACCGGGTGGCCGCCAGGGTTTATGACCGGGAAATAAAGGCGATTGTAAAAAAATTTAAAAGCGTAGTTGGAGGGGAAAAAAATGAAGTTAATCTTAAATAAAGAAGAACTTTTAGATAAATATTCCCGGCGCAAAGCAATGGAGGAAGATATAGAGCAACAGGTACGAAAAATTCTTAATGAAGTGGCAAGTTCGGGGGATGAAGCGTTAATAGAGTACGCCCGGGAGTTTGATGGTTTTAAGGGGGATTTAAGTAATCTTAGAGTAAGCGATGAGGAAATAGACAAAGCTTACAGGGAAGTGGACGGTGAGTTTTTAAATAGTCTTCGCAAAGCAATTCAAAGGGTTTTTGATTTTCACCAAAAGCAGCTTCCCCGGAGCTGGTTTACCACGGAAGAAAACGGTAATATTCTGGGACAGATTTATACTCCGGTGGAGGTTGCCGGGATTTACGTTCCGGGCGGTACTGCAGCTTATCCTTCATCGGTGGTTATGAATGCCGTACCGGCAAAGGTTGCCGGGGTAAAAAGAATTGTGATGGTTTCGCCCCAAAAAGGCGAGGGGATGAATCCTTATGTTTTGGTTGCCGCCCGGGAAGCCGGGGTGACGGAAATTTACCGGGTTGGCGGAGCGCACGCCATAGCTGCCCTGGCTTTTGGTACCAAAACCATCCCCAGGGTAGATGTAATTACCGGACCGGGCAATATTTATGTAACCATCGCCAAAAAGCTCGTTTACGGTACGGTCAATATCGATATGCTGGCGGGCCCCAGTGAGGTGGTGGTTATCGCCGATAGCTCGGCAAAGCCCGAGTATCTTGCTGCGGATATGTTATCCCAGGCGGAACATGATCCCCTGGCTTCGGGGGTGGTTATTACCTGGGATGGGGAGCTGGCCCGGAAAATAGCGCAAAAAGTGGAAGAGTATCTAAAGCTCCTACCCCGCCGGGAGATAATTTTAAAAGCTCTGGAAAATTGCGGAGGAATTGTGGTGGTGGACGATGAAGAGGAAGCTTTACAGCTTGCCAACCAGCTGGCTCCGGAGCATTTGGAGTTAATGCTCCCCAATCCTTTCGGCTATTTAGCTAAAGTAAAAAATGCCGGAGCAGTTTTTTTGGGACAGTTTAGTCCTGAACCCATGGGGGATTATTTGGCCGGACCCAATCACGTTTTGCCCACTTCCGGAACTAGCCGCTTTTATTCGCCCCTTTCGGTGGATAATTTCTTAAAGAAAAGTAGCGTAATTTATTATTCCCAAGAAGGCTTTTTGGCCGATGCCAGGGATGTTATTAAACTTGCCGAAACGGAAGGGCTATTTGCCCATGCCCTTTCAGTGAAAGTGAGGATTTCCAATGAATAAGCAGAGATATTTTAAAGAAGCATTTGCCCAGCTAAAGCCCTACGAACCTCATCTGGTTTCCTATGAAATTAAACTTGATGCCAATGAAAACCCGTATCCCTTTCCCAAAAGTTTACTTGAAGAAATTTTCACCAAAATTGGGGCAAAGGATTTTCCCCTTTATCCCGATCCCTTGGCGGGGAGGCTCCGCTCTAAACTTTCGGAAAAGCTTGGGGTTTTGCCGGAAAATATTGTTTTAGGAAATGGTTCCGATGAGTTGATTCTTTGCCTTTATTTAGCCTTTGGGGGATACGGGAGGGTTGCCTTAAGTTTTGCTCCTTCCTTTGTGATGTATCGACACCATGCTTTTGTAACCCAAACGGAATTTTTCGAAGTTTCGTACCGGGATGATTTTAGCCTTGATCTGGATGAAACGAAAAAAGCCATTGAAAAGTATCAACCCCATTTAGTGTTTCTTGCCAATCCCAATAACCCGACGGGAACCCTGGTGGATATAGAAACGATTAAAAAGCTTTTAGCTTACGACCATTTGCTGGTTATAGATGAGGCGTACGTGGAATTTTCGGGAGTTTCGGCGATAGATTTGTTAAATAAATATCAAAACCTCGTTATTTTGCGGACCTTTTCCAAAGCCCGGGCTCTGGCCGGCTTAAGATTGGGATATTTAGTTGCTAACAATGATGTGGTAAAGGAAATTATCAAGGTAAAAAATCCCTATAATGTAAATGTTTTTTCCCAGATTGCCGGGGAAGTGGTTTTGGCCAACGAAGAAGTTTTTCAAGAGGAGATAAGAGAAATTATTGCCGAAAGGGAAAGGCTTTATAAGGAGTTAACCAGTTTGGGATTAAAAGCGGTTAAAAGCCATGCTAACTTTATTCTGGTGGAATTTGGGGAAAAGGCAAAAAAGATTCACCAGGAGTTAATTAACCACGGAATTTTAGTGCGGTACCTTGGGGGAGCCCTTGCTAATTATTTACGGATAACCGTTGGTACACCGGAAGAAAACCGGCAATTTTTAAAGAAACTGGGGGAAATCTTATGAGGCGGGCCGAGGTACAACGAACGACATTAGAAACCATGATAAATGTGGAGTTTACATTGGACGGAAACGGGGAGTTTTCCGGAACTTCAGGCCTTGGGTTTTTTGACCACATGCTCACCCTGTTTTGTAAATTTGGCGGGTTTAATTTAAATCTTTCCTGCCAGGGAGACCTGGACGTCGATGACCACCACACGGTGGAAGATATTGGTCTGGTTTTGGGGGAAGCGTTTTCTAAAGCTTTAGGGGATAAAAAGGGAATTGCCCGCTTTGCTTCGGGTTTTTATCCGATGGATGAAGCATTAATGCTGATAGCGGTTGATATTTCCGGACGGCCGTATCTTGCCTTTGAAGCTGACTTTCCGCCGGTTTTGGCCGGAAAGTTTAACTACCAGATGGTAGAAGAGTTTTTACGCGGGTTTGTGCAAAAAGCCGGGATTACGTTGCATGTCCGGGAAATTTCGGGCAAAAACTTACACCATAAAGCCGAGGCAATTTTTAAAGGCTTGGGACGTACCTTAAAAGTTGCGGTTTCCGTCCAGGGGGATGACTTACCCTCAACCAAAGGAGTGATTTAAGAAGTGACGATTGTGGTAGATTATGAAATGGGTAATCTCTTAAGTGTAACCAAAGCCCTGGAAGATTTAGGCTACAACCCCTCCATTACTTCTGATCCCCAAAAAATTTTAGAGGCTGATTTGGTGGTTTTACCCGGGGTTGGAGCTTTTAGAGATGCGGTGAATAATTTAAAGGAAAAGGGGCTTTTTTTGGCTTTAAAAGAACGGGCTTCTTTAAACCGGCCAATCCTGGGGATTTGTCTGGGGATGCAGCTTTTTTTTACGAAAAGCTATGAAGACGGAGAGTATGAAGGTTTAGACTTTATTCCGGGAGAAGTGGTTCGTTTTCAAGAAGCTCCCAAAATTCCCCACATGGGGTGGAATAACTTAGTACCGGTAGACCCGACCCATGAACTTTTTAAGAATTTACCGGATTATTATGTTTATTTTGTTCATTCCTATTATGCCAAAACCAGTTCCCAGTATGTCTTGGCTTATGCCGAATACGGGGAAAAGTTTCCGGCGGCGGTAATGCGGGGCAGTATTATTGGCTTTCAATTTCATCCTGAAAAAAGCGGACCGGTGGGACGGCAGATACTTAAGAATTTGAGGGAGATGCTATGATTTTAATACCGGCGATAGATTTAATGGGGAAAAAAGTGGTGCGGCTTACGCAGGGGGAAAAAGAGCGGAAAACCGAATACGCGATTTCGCCCTTGGAGCTGGCTTTGAGGTATAAGGAAGCGGGAGCCAAGCTAATTCATGTCGTGGATTTAGACCGGGCTTTTACCGGGGAAAGTGAGAATTTTGAAGTCATTGCCGAAATTATTAAAAGTGTTTCCATACCGGTTCAGGTTGGTGGGGGCATAAGAAATATTGAAAGTTTTCGGGAGTTAATAGAAATAGGAGCCTTTCGGGTTATTGTTGGGACGATAGCGGTAACCAATCCGGAGCTTTTAGAGGAGATGCTTGCCCTTGACCGGGATAAAGTTGCGGTCGGGATTGATGCTAAAAACGGCTGGGTAGCAATTAAAGGTTGGGTGGAGAGTTCTAATTATCGGGCTTTGGACCTGGCCTATAAAGTTAAGGAAATGGGAGTTACCACAATAATTTATACCGACATTGCCCGGGACGGGAGTTTAACCGGGCCCAATTTTAATGAAACTTTAAAGCTTGCCATTGATACCGGCTTAAAGGTAATTGCCTCGGGTGGTATTTCTGGCTTAGAAGATTTAAAACGCTGGCGGGAACTTGGGGAAAACAAAATCTACGGGGTTATTGCTGGAAAAGCAATATTAGAAGGGAAAATTGATTTAAAAGAAGGGATTAGGATACTGGAAGGGGAGTCTTAATGTTAACGGTGCGGATTATACCTTGCCTTGATGTGAATAAAGGGCGGGTGGTAAAAGGGGTAAATTTTTTAAACCTGGTGGATGCTGGAGATCCGGTAGAGCTGGCGGCTTTTTATGACCGGGAAGGAGCCGATGAAGTGGTATTTTTGGATATTACAGCCTCCCACGAAGGAAGAAAGACGATGATAGAGGTGGCACGGCGGACGGCTACTACTCTTTCCATACCGTTTACGATAGGCGGTGGCGTAGGAAGTATTGATGATATTCGGGCCCTTTTGGCATCCGGGGCGGACAAAGTTTCGATAAATTCGGCAGCGGTAAAAAACCCCGAGCTTATTCGGGAGGCGGCCTTAAAATTTGGCAGCCAGTGTATTGTGGTGGCTATCGATGCCAAAAGAAAAAAAGATGGCGGCTTTGAAGTTTATATCCGCGGTGGGCGTACTCCCACCGGAATAGATGCGGTAGAATGGGCCCGGGAAGTGGAGAGACTCGGGGCCGGAGAAATCTTACTTACCAGTATGGATAGAGATGGAACAAAAGATGGCTATGACCTCGAACTTACCCGGGAAATTGCCGATGCGGTGAAAATTCCGGTAATTGCCTCGGGGGGGGTGGGAGAGCTTTCCCATTTTTACGAAGGGGTGGCTATGGGGCACGCTTCGGCTCTTTTGGCAGCTTCGGTATTTCACTTTGGTAAATTTACCATTAAAGAAGTAAAGAGGTACTTAAAAGAGCGGGGGATACCGGTCCGATTGGGGGATAGCGAAAATGGAACTTAAATTTGACGAAAAAGGCCTGATTCCGGCGGTGGTACAGGATATTGATACTAAAGAAGTTTTAATGGTAGCTTACATGAATGAAGAAAGCTTAAAAAAATCCCTGGAAACCGGGCAGACCTGGTTTTACAGCCGGTCTCGGAACGCTTTGTGGCATAAAGGGGAGACGTCCGGCAATACCCAGGAAATTGTGGAGATCCGGTATGATTGTGATGCTGACTGCTTGTTAATAAAAGTAAGGCAAAAGGGGGTAGCGTGTCATACCGGAAATTACAGCTGTTTTTACCGAACCCTCTGGCAAGGGAAAGGCGAGAGAGAAGATTTAAACGAGGTTTTGGCTAAACTCTGGCAGATTATCCTTGACCGGAAACAAAAGCTGCCGGAAGGTTCTTATACGGCAAAATTATTTCAAAAAGGAATAGATAAAATTGCCCAGAAGGTGGGCGAAGAAGCGGTGGAAACGGTTATAGCCTCTAAAAATGATGATAAAGGAGAATTAATTTACGAAGCCGCTGATTTGGTTTATCATTTACTTGTATTACTGGCGGCAAAGGACGTTGCTCTCGGCGATATTGCGGAGGAACTAAAAAAACGTTTTAAATAAGTATTTAAATTTGATGGCGCACTCCTGTGCGCTTTTAAATTTTTACCGACCACCTAACACTTACGTCCTACCACTTTTTTACGACCTACCACTTTTTTGTTGACAGGAAAATTTGTCCATGTTAAACTATTTTCAAGATATATTTAAATATTTAAATATAAATCTGGGGGGAGTTTATTGGAAGACCTTGTTAACATTTTAAAAGCTTTGGCTGATATCCATCGACTGCGGCTCTTTTTAGAGTTAACACGGCGGGAAATGGGGGTGTGTGAAGCGATTTCTCTTTTGGGGTTATCGCAGCCGGCTGTATCCCACCATTTAAAAGTTTTAAAGCAAGCTGGACTTATTAAAAATGAAAAACAGGGTAAACTGATTTTTTATTATGCCACTCCTGAGACGGTGCAACTTTTGGAAAAGGAACTGGGAGGATTTCTGGGGAAGATTCGAAAATTACTGGAGACTCCGGTAAAACCTTCGCCCCTTCGGGAACAACCGGATTTATGCGAATTTTTAGGATTTAAAAAAGAAGTCTGTGAGGAAGGAGAGGAGTTATGAGCCAAACTTCTGCTAAATTATCGTTTGTAGACCGGTATTTAACGGTCTGGATTTTACTGGCTATGGTTTTGGGAGTAGCCCTTGGTTATTTCTTTCCCGGGATTGCTGACCTTTTAGATCGTTTAAGCATTGGAACAACGTCTATTCCCATTGCTATTGGCCTTATCTGGATGATGTATCCACCTTTGGCCAAAGTGCGGTATGAAGAAGTTAATAAAATTTTCCGGGGTGGCAGTAAAATTTTCTTATTTTCTATCTTGCAAAACTGGATAATTGGCCCTATTTTAATGTTTATTTTGGCCTATATTTTCTTAAGAAACTATCCCGAATATTTCATGGGCTTAGTTTTAATCGGCCTTGCCCGGTGTATCGCCATGGTTATCCTCTGGAATGCCTTGGCCAAAGGGGATGCGGAGTACGCTGCGGCATTGGTGGCGTTAAACTCCCTCTTTCAGGTATTTTTCTATTCAACTTATGCTTACTTCTTTATTAAAGTTGTTCCAGGATGGCTTGGTTATGATACCAAGGGGGTTGTCCTTGATATTTCCATGGCGGAAATTGCTAAAAGCGTTTTTATCTACCTTGGTATTCCTTTTTTAGCTGGTGTAATTACTCGGTTTTCGCTTTTAAAATCAAAAGGGCGGGAATGGTATGAAACCAAGTTTATCCCCAAATTAAGTCCGACGGCATTATATGCTTTACTTTTTACCATTGTTGTGATGTTTTCTTTAAAAGGTCAGTACATTGTCAAACTTCCTCTGGATGTGGTTAGAGTAGCTATTCCTTTAATTGCTTACTTTGTTTTAATGTTCTTTATTTCCTTCTACATTTCGGCGAAAGCTGGTTTTGGTTATGCCCGGACCGTTACATTATCGTTCACTGCTGCTAGTAACAATTTTGAGCTGGCCATTGCGGTGGCTGTAGCTACCTTTGGTTTAAATTCCGGGCAGGCGTTTGCGGCGGTCATTGGTCCCCTGATTGAAGTGCCGGTTATGCTCTGGCTGGTTAACATGGCCTTAAAATTAAAAGACAAATATTTTGGCGAAAGCCAGAAGTATTAGGAGGGGTGCTATGAATAACCTGGTTACTGTAATTAATTACTTAAAGTCATGCGGTTGAGGGGGAGATTGTTCTCCGGGGGAGGACCAAATCTTTTGTTCGATTAAAGAAATGTTAGAAGATGAATTTCCAGGAAGGTTTAATTTTAAGTATGTAAATATCTTTACCCCTGAAATTGCGAATTATCCGAATGTACTAACGGCTTTAAAAGAGCGAAAATTAAGTTTGCCCGTGGTTCTCTATAATGATGAGGTAATTTTAGCCGGTAAAGATGTTAATTTGACTAATGTTTATATCTACTTTAGTAAGATAACTAATGAATGATAAAATTGGTGGTGTACAATCATTACTACCAATAAACTTCAGTACGACGAAGGAAGGAACCATAACCAATTTGAATAGTTCTGACTTTTATGGCAGTAGCACCTGTTTTAGGCCATGCTTTTTCTCCCTTTTTAAGATTTAAAGGGGGGAAAGCAATGGCCGTTACTTTTGGTGTATGGAGCGCAATTGAAAAATTTTAGTCACAGAAAAAATAAAATATGGTATAATTAAAAAAAGTAAATTAATTAAATCAATAGGCGGGGTGGAGATGGAAAAGAAAAGTACTATCGCTTTAATTGTGGTATTTGTCATTGCCCTTTTAGCCTTTGGAGTGTATTACGCTACTAACCGGGAATTAGGCTCGCCGGCTAATAGCGGCAATGTAATTGATCAGTACAATGAGGCTTTAAAAAACCATGAACCTTTTTTATTAGAGTTTTCCGGGGCGACCTGACCTACCTGTGCACAAATGGCACCGGTGGTGCAGGAATTAAAGAAAGAATACGAAGGACGGATGCGGGTAATTGTAGCGGAAGTTAGTCGTCAGGATAGCCAACAGTTAGCAGCAAAATTTGGTATCCAGTACGTCCCAACGTTTATTGTAGTTGATCAAAACGGGAATATTGTCCCCTGGACTGATGCCCAGGGCAATCAAATGCCGATGTTTGTTGGCGGGCTTACTAAGGAAGAGTTAAAAGCCCAGATGGATAAAGTGGCTTTAAAGAAAAAAAAAACTCCTGAAGTAAAGGAGGATGAGGGAAAGAAATCTTTTGCCCAAAAGCTTGCGGATAAACTTCCGGGGCTTCTGGGGGATTCAAAGCTTTTAGCGCTTTTTGTTGTTTTTCTTGGAGGGATTGCTACCAGTTTTACACCCTGTATCCTCGGGATGATTCCGCTAATTATCGGTTACACCGGCGGTTATGCCGGGCGGTCACCGGCCAAAGGGTTTATTTACTCTTTATTTTTTGTCCTGGGTCTTGCTACAACCCTTACCCTTCTGGGAGTTGGAATTGGGGTTTTAGGAACTTTTATCAAAAGCCGGTTATTTGCTTTTAATTTTATTCTGGGGATAGTGGCCATTTTAATGGGATTTGCGGTGATGGGCTTTTATACGATAAATCTTCCTGGCTTAAAAAGGTTGCCGGTTAAGGGCACCGGACTTTTTTCTTCATATTTAATGGGCTTATTCTTTGGCTTATCCGCCAGCCCCTGTGCCACGCCGGTTTTAATTGTTATCGTAACTTATGTGCTGGCTAAAGCTTCACCGGTCTTTGGCGGGGCGCTCCTGTTTTCCTACAGTTTTGGCCATGGCCTACCCTTAATCTTAGCCGGTACCTTTTCTGCCTTTTTGGGTAAGATTACTTCCTTAGGACGGTACGGGGAAATAATTAATTATATTTTTGGCGGCATACTGATTTTATATGGACTGTATCTTTTGTTTGGGCAGGTGTTCTAAGGGGGGCAAAAGCCCCTTTTAATTAAAGCTTATATATGACAATATTAGCATATAATGAGGAGGTGAAATATGAATTTAAAACTTGCCAACTATTTTAAAGCATTAGGTCATCCTTTAAGGATTAGAATTATTAAAGAAATAGCTAAACAAGGAGAGCTTTGTGTTTGTGAACTTCTACCAATCCTCCAGGAAGAGCAGTCCTTAGTTTCCAAACATTTGGGAGTATTAAGAACAGCGGGAGTTCTTAATTTTCGGCGGGAAGGAACAAGAAAAATTTATAGTTTAGCCATTCCTGAATTAATTGAGTTTATAAAGTTTTTGGAAGAAAATTTTAATTTAAAGCTTAAACAAAAAAAGAGCGGAGGCGAGTTAAAGTGAACATGCAAAAAATCTTATTAATTATGGGACTTGCCGGTTTTGTGGTTATGGCCGACAACTGGGTGGTGTCACCTATTCTTCCGGCTATTGCCAAAGACCTCGGTATTACCATACCGCAGGCGGGAATATTAATTACGTCATATATGATACCTTTTGGTCTTTTTCAATTAATCTTTGGCCCTTTAGCGGACCGTTACGGGAAGAAACTTGTCATAAACAGCGCTTTGTTACTGTTTACTGTCTCCACTTTTTTATGCGCTATTGCCCAGGGGGTTGGAGATTTAGCAGTCTACCGGGCGCTTACCGGAATTTTTGCGGCCTCAGTCATGCCGATATCCTTGGCCTTAATTGGTGACCTGTTTCCTATGGAACAGCGGCAGCAGGCAATCGGTACTTTTATGGGCATTTCCTTTTTAGGGCAAGGTGTTAGCATGGCTCTTGGCGGGAGTATTGCCTATTTTGTTAGCTGGCGTGGGGTGTTTTTGGTTTATTCAATATTGGCATTAATTGTGGCTATTCTTTATTACTTTGCTGGACGGAGAATTAATTCGCCGGGTAATCCTAATAGTCAATTTATAAAACCGTACTGGGAACTTTTAAGTCACGGAAAAACTGCAGGCACTTATTTGACGGTTCTTTTGGAAGGGATTATGATTGTGGGTTCCTTTTCCTACTTTGGGGGATTTATTGCTAAAAACTTTCATTTTAATTATTTAACCATAGGGCTTATCATGACAGGCTTTGGCGTTATGGCTGTGATAGGGGGTAGGATTAGCGGAAAGTTGGCTAATAAATTTGGGAGGAAAAATTTAATAACAAATGGTTTGATTCTGGGGTTTTTAGCGGATATTTTGCTGGCTTTGTGGGGAAATTCGTTAATTATTGTTATCATTTCTATTGCTGCAATGGGCCTTGCTTTTATGCTGGTTCATTCCACTCTTTTAACAATTGCAACCGGCTTTGCCAAAATGGCTCGCGGAGCGGCCATGTCTTTGGTAGCCTTTTTTTTCATGGGCGGCGGGGGTGTCGGAACCTCCATTGGAGCCAGGATTATTAGTGCAGCCAATTTTGAAAAGTTGTTTTTAGTTTATGGAATTGGGTTATTGGTTTTAGCCTTTTTGGCAAAAGTATTGGTTACCGATTTAGGTGAGGTAAAAGCGGGGATGTAGAAAATTTATTTTGTTATCTTACAAAAAGCCTTTCTGCAAATCTCAATGCAGAAAGGCTTTTTATTTGTCGATTAGGATAAAAAAATAGTATATCTATTGAAAAATAAAATATCTACTACAAAAGGGAAAACCTTGTGCGGAATCGTATTATATAAACATATATAAAAATTTAAATATTTATAACTAAGGGATGAGCATAATTAGGTAAATTTCAAAGTAAAAAAAGAAAAAGTTGGAAGCTAATTATTGTTAAAGGGGATGAAATAGGGTGAATAGGAAGACGTGTAAAAAACTGGGTATAAAAAAGGTTATACTAACCCCTTGAGAAATTAGGGAAAAATTTAAAGAAGAAAGGGACTAAAATAAAAAGTTAAGCAACCGTTTTGAAGCCAACCAGAGATTTAGACTTATCAACATGGTTATCGTTGATAGCAGCAATAGCCAGAGTGAGAAGGCAAATATGGCCAATAGTATTTAAGTTAGAAATAGAATTAAAGTTTCTTGTAAAAGCTTTTTCAAGATTTAGGTTTTTCCAGCGTGAATTGTATCTTTCCGATTCAGTTCGTAGAGCATAAATCTTTTTAAAGAAAACAGAATTTCTGTTAATTGAAGAGCGATAGTCGGAATTAACAGTAATGTATTTAGTGCAA
>NZ_ATYG01000038.1:0-19553 GCF_000427565.1 Carboxydothermus ferrireducens DSM 11255 | reverse complement strand
AAAAAACAACCTCTGTGCAGTTTTGAGGGAACAGAAAAAAGTTTCCGGTGGCCATAGCGGAGGGGAAACACCCGTTCCCATTCCGAACACGGCAGTTAAGCCCTCCAGCGCCAATGGTACTGGGACGATAGGTCCTGGGAGAGTAGGTCGCTGCCGGAAAATTTATACTCCCCGATAGCTCAACGGTAGAGCATCCGGCTGTTAACCGGAGGGTTGCAGGTTCGAATCCTGCTCGGGGAGCCATTTTATTTTTAGTGGTAGGTCGTATGTGGTAGGTGGTCGGTAAAAAATCTTTATATAATTGATCTTAAAAACTTTGGTATAAAAAAACTATTGAAATGCTGAAAAAAAGTATTTAAAATTACTTATAGAAGTAGAAAATTAAATAGACTTAAAAACGCTCCTCGATAGCTCAACGGTAGAGCATCCGGCTGTTAACCGGAGGGTTGCAGGTTCGAATCCTGCTCGAGGAGCCAATTTATTTTATGTGGTTGGTATTAGGTGATAAGTGGTAGGGATAAATCAATAAAAAATAAAAAATTAGTTATGGCAAGGAAAAGTTGGAAGAATCGAAGCTTTTATCTCGGCCGGGATAAAAGCTTTATTTTTTTGAAAAAATAATTTAAAAGCCCTTGTCAAAATACACCAGTTATGCTAATATAAAAGTAAAAGTCAAACAAAGTCAGACGAGGTGGTGGATGATGCCTTCGCTTGCTGATTTGATTGAGCAGTATATCAAAAAACTAATCCAAGAAAGTGAAGACCGGGTGGTGGAAATTCAAAGAAATGAGCTTGCTGAAAAGTTAAGATGCGTACCTTCCCAGATAAATTATGTTTTAGCAACCCGTTTTACTCTCGAACATGGTTACCTAATTGAAAGCCGACGTGGTGGGGGCGGTTATATCCGCATTATAAAAATTGCCGACCAGGACCGGGAAGCATTTTATCAAAGAATATTTGAGGCAATTGGTGATGCCGTTTCAGAAAGTAAAGCCCGGGAAATTATTAAGGCTTTATATGAAGCCGGAAGCATTACCGAAAGGGAAAAGCGGCTTTTAACAATTGCTGTTGACCGTAAAGTATTGCAGGTACCATTACCCTATCGAGATGAATTAAGAGCACTTCTTCTAAAAAGTATGATAGCGGGAGTGCTTAATGCGGAGGAGGGGAATTAAATGTTATGTGAACGCTGCGGGCAAAATCCAGCCACCATGCATATTACCAGAGTAATAAATGGGCAAAAAACGGAAATGAATCTTTGTACTCAATGTGCTCAGGAATTGGGTCATACTTTTAATTTTTCACCTCAACTAACTTTTCAAAACTTATTAAAAGGACTTATGGGGCATGATGTTTTAGGGGATTTTGGCATTTCTGGAGGAAATGTAGGTGTCACTAAAAGATGTCCTGTCTGCGGACTCACCGAAAACCAATTTATTAATTCAGGTTTCTTGGGATGCAGCCAGTGTTATGAAACCTTTAAAGACAGAGTAGAACAAGCTTTAAGAAAAATACACGGAAGTACCGAACACCGTGGCAAATTTCCAGCAAAGACTGGCGGTAAAATAAAAATACTACGGGAAATTGAAAACTTAAAAAAAGCTTTAAATGAAGCGGTAAGTAAAGAAGAGTTTGAAAAAGCGGCGGAATTACGGGATAAAATAAAAGAATTAGAAGCTTCTCTTAAAGAGTAGGGGGTGGGGAAATGAGTTTATTAACCAATAGTTTTTCTCCCTGGATGGCCGGTACCGGAACTGATGCGGATATCGTGGTTTCAAGTCGTATCAGACTTGCCCGCAACTTAAAAGATGTCCCGTTTCCCCATTTGATGGACGAAGAAACCGCAGGTTTTGTTACAAAAGAGGTGGAAAAGGCCGTTACCAGCAGGGGGTTTAAACAAAAATTTGGCAAGACCGAGTTTTTTAAATTAGTTACGTTAGCGCCTATTGAACGGCAGGTGCTGGTGGAAAAACATTTAATTAGCCCTGACCATGCCGATGGCCATCCCCGGCGGGCTTTTGCCTGTACGGAAGATGAGCGAATAGCTTTGATGATAAATGAAGAAGACCATATTCGCTTACAGGTTCTCCTGCCGGGATTGGAACTGAGGGAAGCATATAATATTGCTACCATGGTCGATGATAAATTAGAAGAAAAGCTGTTTTATGCTTTCTCCGAAAAATACGGTTACTTAACTGCTTGCCCTACCAATACCGGTACGGGAATTCGAGCTTCAACTATGTTGCACCTCCCGGGTTTAACCTATACCAATCAAATTCCCAGCCTTTTAAACAATACTGCCAAACTTGGACTTACGGTCCGGGGATTATATGGCGAAGGAACAAAAGCCCGCGGAGATTTGTATCAGGTATCTAACCAGATTACCCTTGGTTTAACGGAGGAGGAAATTATCGAGAATGTTATTTCGGTTACCCGGCAAATAATAAATCAGGAGCGAATGGCACGGGAAGCTTTATACCGGGAAAACCGGCATGCTTTGGAGGATGAACTGTGGCGGTCATACGGTATTTTGACCAGTGCCCGGATGATATCTTCCGATGAGGCAATGAACTTACTATCAAAAGTGAGGTTAGGAGTGGAATTAAAGATACTTCCGGAGATTAAGCGGAGTGTATTTAATGAGTTAATTGTAGCTACAGCTCCGGCTTATCTCACAAATTTGGCCCAGAGACCCTTAGATCCCGCTGAACGGGACTGGGAACGGGCGAAAATTATCAGGGAAAAATTAAAAAGTAATTAAAGGAGGAGTGAGAGGATGTTTGACAAGTTTACCCAAAGGGCCCAAAAAGTTATTAGAATGGCTCAGGAAGAAGCAAGAAAAATGAATTATCCTTATGTAGCTACGGAACATCTGCTTTTGGGAATTATAAATGAAGGAGAAAGTGTTGCGGCAAAAGTTTTAGAAAACCTTGGTATTGATGGCCAGAAAGTTCGGGAAAAAATTTTAGAACTGGTTGGCCCCGGGGAAGGGCCGATGCCGGTGGAGATTGCTTTTACCCCAAGGGCTAAAAGAGTTTTGGAACTATCGGTAGATGAGGCGGCCCGGTTTGGCCATAACTATGTTGGTACTGAACATTTGCTTTTGGGTTTAATCCGGGAAGGAGAAGGGGTGGCTGCCAGAGTTTTGGTAAGCCTCGGTGCTGATTTGGAAAGGGTACGGGCTGAAATTACCCAGGTGCTAAGTGGTGGCCCAATTCCCGGAACCTCCGGCCAGGCCGGTGGACAGGCAAAGAAGAAAGCTGTTAGAACTCCCACCCTTGATGAGCATGGCCGGGATTTAACGGCTTTAGCCCGGGAAAATAAATTAGACCCGGTGGTAGGCCGGGAGAAGGAAATTGAAAGGGTAATTCAAGTTTTATCCCGCAGAACCAAAAACAATCCGGTTTTAATTGGGGAGCCGGGAGTAGGTAAGACGGCAATTGTGGAGGGGCTTGCCCAGAGAATTGTGCAAAAGAAAGTTCCCGAGATTTTAATTGATAAACGGGTTGTGACCCTCGATTTAGCATCAATGGTTGCCGGAACTAAATATCGGGGAGAATTTGAGGAAAGGCTTAAAAAGGTCTTAGAAGAAATTAAAAATGCTGGAAACGTTATCGTATTTATTGATGAAATCCATACCTTAATTGGGGCAGGGGCTGCCGAAGGGGCGATTGATGCTGCCAATATCTTAAAACCGAGCCTTGCTCGGGGTGAAATTCAGTGTGTAGGTGCGACCACTTTAGATGAATATCGGAAATATATAGAAAAGGACCCGGCTTTAGAACGGCGGTTCCAGCCAATAATGGTAGATGAACCAACGGTCGAAGAAACAGTTGAAATCTTAAAAGGCTTAAGGGACCGGTACGAAGCTCACCACCGGGTAAAAATTACCGATGAAGCCATTATTGCCGCTGCAAAGCTTTCGGATCGGTATATTACCGATCGCTTCCTTCCGGATAAGGCTATTGACTTGATTGATGAAGCGGCATCAAGAGTTCGTTTAAATGCCTTTACTGCACCGCCCAATTTAAAAGAGTTAGAAGAAAAAATTAACGAAATCCGCAAGGAAAAGGAAGCGGCGGTAGCTGCTCAGGAGTTTGAAAAAGCAGCCAAATTAAGAGACCAGGAGCAAAAGCTTAAAGCAGAGCTTGAGGAGAAGAAGAAAGAGTGGGAAAAAGAGCAAAGCGACCATTTATTATCGGTTACCGAAGATGATATTGCCCAGATTGTTTCGCAGTGGACCGGTATTCCGGTCAAAAAACTTGCCGAAGAAGAATCGGAACGATTACTTAAGCTTGAAGAAATTCTGCACCAGCGGGTAATAGGCCAGGATGAAGCAGTAAAAGCTGTAGCCCGGGCAGTGAGAAGAGCACGGGCGGGTCTTAAAGATCCCAAGCGACCCATCGGATCGTTTATTTTCTTAGGTCCTACGGGTGTTGGGAAAACTGAGCTGGCACGGGCATTAGCCGAAGCTTTATTTGGAGATGAAGATGCGTTAATTCGGATAGATATGTCAGAGTATATGGAAAAACACACGGTAGCTCGCCTAATCGGTGCACCGCCGGGCTATGTTGGTTATGAAGAAGGAGGGCAGCTCACCGAAGCGGTAAGGCGGAAGCCTTATTCGGTGATCTTACTTGACGAAATTGAGAAAGCTCACCCCGAGGTCTTTAACATCTTGTTGCAAGTATTAGAAGATGGGCGACTTACCGACTCTAAAGGGCGTACGGTAGACTTTAAAAATACCGTAATAATCATGACCTCCAACATCGGAGCACATCTAATAAAGAAAGAAGCCCGTTTAGGCTTTAAAAATGTAGCCGATGAGAAAAAAGAAGAGGATATCAAGGAGAAGTTAATGGCGGAACTCAAGCGTACTTTCCGGCCGGAATTTTTAAACCGGATTGATGAGATTATTGTCTTCCATTCGTTAACAGAAGAACACTTAAAGCAAATAGTCCGGTTGATGCTAAAAGAAGTAGGCAAACGTTTGGAAGAACAGGAGATGAAGGTAGAATTTGACGACTCCTTAATTGAAGTAATACTTAAAGAAGGTTATGATGAAGCTTTTGGTGCTCGACCGCTGCGGCGGGCTATTCAAAAGATAGTAGAAGATAAGTTGTCGGAAGAGCTTCTTTTGGGAAACATCAAAAAAGGAGATACGGTAAAACTGTATGCGGAAGATGGGCAAATCAAGGTAGCAAAAATTTAATTTCTTAGGAAATCCTCCCCGAGCGGGAGGATTTTCCTTTTCATGGTAGAAAAACAATGATATAATGAAAGTAATGACAATTAATGGGAGCGGAATAGTTTAAATGGTGAAAAAAATCTACTTTTGTCAAAATTGCGGTTATGAAACATATAAGTGGTTGGGTCGTTGTCCGGCCTGTGAGAGCTGGAATACCTTTGTGGAAGAAAAGGTTTTGGCCAAAGGGAAGGCGGTTTTTGGAGAAGTAGAACCGGTAGGGATTTCAAAAATCTTAACCGGAGAAACGGATAGGTTTTCCACTGGCTTTGGGGAACTGGATAGGGTTTTAGGTGGAGGTATCGTTGCTGGCTCGTTAATCCTCTTAGGGGGAGATCCGGGAATAGGGAAATCAACCCTTTTACTGCAGTTAGCAGGTAAAGTTGGCCAAAAACAAAAGGTTTTATACGTTTCCGGCGAGGAATCGCCGGCACAAATTAAATTAAGGGCCGAGCGTCTTAACATCAGTGGGGAAATAGATCTTTTGCCCCATACCAATGTAGCCGAAATTGAAGAAGTGGCCGTAAAAGGGGGTTATGAGCTAATCATTGTTGACTCGATTCAAACCATGTACTTACCTGAGCTTGGTTCAGCGCCGGGTACGGTTACTCAGGTGAGGGAAAGTGCCGGGCGTTTTATGCGCTTATCAAAGGAAAAAAATAAAACTATATTTTTGATTGGGCATGTAACCAAGGATGGCTATTTAGCCGGTCCGCGGGTTATGGAGCATATGGTTGATGTGGTGTTGTATTTAGAGGGGGAGAGACACAATACTTTTCGCCTTCTCCGGTCGGTAAAAAACCGCTTTGGTTCCACTAACGAACTGGGAATTTTTGAAATGGTGGGTGAAGGTTTAAAGGAAGTTTCCAATCCTTCGGAGTTTTTTATAAGTTTGGATCGCCAGCATGATTGTATCGGTTCGGCTGTGGTGGTTAGCTTGGAAGGTTCGCGGCCCTTTTTGGTGGAAGTA
The DNA here is from genome assembly GCF_000427565.1 of Carboxydothermus ferrireducens DSM 11255. Lineage (NCBI taxonomy): Bacteria > Bacillati > Bacillota > Clostridia > Thermoanaerobacterales > Thermoanaerobacteraceae > Carboxydothermus > Carboxydothermus ferrireducens. The sequence goes on along the minus strand of NZ_ATYG01000038.1, from coordinate 13,338 downwards.
CAGGCGCTGGTGGCTCCTACCGGTTTTGGCACTCCGCGACGGGTTGCTACCGGATTTGACTACAATCGGTTTGTGTTGTTGTTGGCGGTTTTGGAAAAGAAACTGGGTTTTCGCATGTCGGTACACGATGCTTATCTAAATGTAGTAGGCGGCCTGAAAATATCGGAACCGGCAGCGGACCTGGGAGTTCTAATGGCGGTGGTTTCAAGCTTTCGGGAAGAACCGCTACCCAATGATGGAGTGTTTTTGGGTGAAATTGGCTTGACCGGAGAAATCAGGCCGGTACTTGGCGTTGATAAACGTATAAGGGAAGCTGAAAGGCTTGGTTTTAAAAAAGCATTTTTGCCTAAACAAAGCATAAACTTTAAAACCGAAATGGAAATTACCACTTTTGCTAACCTTAAAGAAGCAATCTTTAAGCTTTTTAGTATATAGGAGGATTTTATGAAGGACGAGCGGATTGTTTTAGCTTTAAAAAGTGTAGCACCGGGAACTCCTTTAAGAGAAGGTTTGGAACAGATTCTTAGAGCAAAAACCGGGGGCTTAATTGTGATTGGGGATACCGCCAAAATTATGGAGGTAGTGGAAGGCGGATTTGCCATAAATACCGATTATAGCCCGGCGTATTTGTACGAACTGGCCAAAATGGATGGGGCAATTATTTTAAGTGAGGATGGGAAGAAAATTTTATATGCTAATGCTCAGTTAGTTCCCGATCCGGCGATACCCTCGTCGGAAACGGGGATTCGCCACCGTACCGCCGAAAGGGTGGCAAAACAAACTAATGCCTTGGTGATTGCTATTTCGCAGCGCCGTTCGGTAATTACTTTATATCAGGGTAACTTTAAATACTCGCTTTCGGAGGTCAGTGTCATTTTAAATAAAGCCAATCAAGCCATAGCTACCCTGGAGAAATACCGGGCGGTCCTTGATAAAACTTTAATGCGTTTAACTAATCTTGAGTTTGATGATATGGTGACCTTACTGGATGTGGCCAAAGCGCTGCAGCGAGTGGAGATGGTCTTAAGAATCGAGCGGGAGATTGAAAGGTATATATGGGAGTTAGGAAGTGAAGGAAGGCTAATAAGCATGCAGTTAGAGGAACTTATTGCTAACGTGGAAGATGAAGGACTTTTAATAATTCAGGATTATTCCCTTTTAGGACCGGAAAAGACTCCCGAAGGAATTTTGAGCTTAATTAGAACCTGGTCTTCGGAAGATCTTTTGGATTATTCGCTAATTGTTCGGGCTTTAGGTTATCCGGGAAGTGCAAGTATTTTAGACCAACCGGTTTCTCCCCGGGGATACCGGATTTTGGATAAAATTCCAAGACTGCCGGTAGCGGTGATTGAAAACCTTGTGCAAACTTTTGGAAATTTAAAAAATATTATGAGTGCTTCCATTGAAGAGCTGGATGACGTGGAAGGGATTGGCGAGGTAAGGGCGCGTTCGATTAAAGAGGGGCTTAAAAAATTAAGAGAACAAACAAACTATACACTATAAAACCGTAGCGTAAAGCTACGGTTTTTTACGTAAAGTTAAAGATATTCAAGGTATCCAGGGCTTTTTGTTCTTTTATAAACACATCATAGAGATTTATGTCTAAATGATTGCAAAGAGCCGTCAGGTAAAATAAAAGCCTCCCCATTTCTTTTTCAATGGTGTCTTTGCAGTTTGGACAGAGCTCTCCTTTTAAGTGGGTGTCAAAAATTTCTTTAAGCTGCAGGATGGTAGCATCTTCGGGAATGGTGGGTTTTTTGGCATCTATTTTTAAGCAACCGCATTGGGTTACCGCTTTGACAGTAGCCCGGTGAACGCGTGCGGAGGCTTCGTTTAATTTTGATAAAACATCCAAAATGCTTTTATGTCGTATTAACAATTCGTTCACCGTTTCCTGGAAATGGTCAATTAATAAATCTTTCATTGGGTCCCCTCCCTTTACTACCATAAATTATAATTTTGCCCTGCCTCCTTGTCAAATGATTCGGCCTTGTTGACATTTTTAAAAGGGTTGTGATAAAATAATTTATTTTCTTTGACAGGTTAGGGAAAATTTGTTATACTGAAAATAATTACAATTTGGGGGGATTAGATGTTTAAAGTGGGAGCTAAGGTTGTTTATCCTATGCATGGAGCCGGGATAATTCGGGAAATTGAAGAACGATTAGCCGCTGATCGGGTAATGAAATACTATGTGCTCTCTTTTTGGGCGACAAACATGATTCTATGGCTTCCGGTGGAAAAAGTGGAAAGGGTGGGGCTTAGACCGGTCATTGGAAAAGATATGGTGGAAAAGGTTTTTGCGGTGTTAAAAGAGGGGGAGGAAAAAATTCATTCTAACTGGAATAAAAGATATAAAAATCATGTGGATAAGATTAAAAGCAACGATATTTTAGCCATTGCCGATGTAGTGCGAGACTTACGCCGAAGGGAAAAAGTTAAGGGCTTGTCAACGGGAGAAAAGAAGCTTTTAGAAAGTGCTCGACAAATTTTAGTAAGTGAGCTTATTCTAGTGTTAGAAGAAGACGAGGAAAAGGTTTTAGCGATGATTGAAGAAGCTATCACTATCACTTAAAAATTTTTTTATAGGAGGGGAAAGTTTGGCAGAAAAAATTTTTCGAATTTTTTTCTCCATAGTAATTGGCGGAATCTTCGCAACCATCGGGTATTACCTTGAAGTTATACCTTTAGCTGACATCTTAGCAATACCGCCCTATGGCATGTATCTTAGCTGGACGGTTTTAGGCATTTTTGGCCTTATAATTGGAGCCTTAACTGCTCCTTTTGTTTGGCATAAAGGACTGGCTTTGACCGAGTGGCTTGAGGTAAAAATTACCAAAATGCCGGTTGCGGATATTGTTAGCGGTACTTTTGGACTTATTGTTGGCTTAATTATTGCCAACCTTTTAAGAAATGTAATTTTATCTATTCCTTTAATTCCGTGGATTACCAATACTATCTGGATTATGTTAACCGTTGTTTTATGCTACTTGGGTTTAAGGGTGTCGGTTAAAAAAAGGGAAGAGCTCTTTGGCCTTTTGAACTTTCTTCCCAGAATTAAAAAATCGGGGGATGATCTGGGGGTAAATAACCAAAATGCCAAAATTCTTGATACCAGTGTTATTATCGATGGCAGAATTTTAGATTTATGCCGCAGCGGTTTTATTGAAGGAAGCTTAATAGTACCTTCTTTTGTGATAGATGAACTGCGCCATATCGCTGATTCTTCGGATAATTTAAAGCGTACTCGGGGCCGAAGAGGACTTGATATTTTAAATCAGTTGAAAAACTCTTTTCCTGTAGAAATTGTTGATATTCCGGAAAACAATGGTGAGGAAGTGGATGTTAGATTAGTAAAGCTTGCGCAAAAATTAAAAGCCAAAATTTTGACTCACGATTATAATTTAAATAAAGTTGCCGAGTTACACGGAGTAAAAGTTTTGAACATTAACGAACTGGCCAATGCCATAAAACCGATAGTAATTCCCGGAGAAGAAATGGAAGTAATGGTGATTAAAGAAGGGAAGGAACAGGGACAAGGGGTAGGATATTTGGATGACGGAACGATGATTGTGGTGGAAGGAGGAAAAAAGTACATAGGGCAACAAATAAATATAGTGGTTACTTCCGTTTTACAAACTGCCGCGGGAAGACTTATCTTTGGTAAACCCAAGGAAAAGCAGTAGGGGGCAAGGCAAGTGGAGAAAATTGGTGTAATAGTTACCGCCGGGGGAGCAGGGCGCCGTTTTGGCGGCGAAAAGCCCAAACAGTTTCTTGAACTTTCCGGGATACCGGTTATAATTATTACTTTAAAGAGAATGGTTAACTTACCTATTGTAGGACAGGTGGTTTTAACGGTACCGGAAAACTACATAGAAGTTGCAGGGGATTTGCTTTCTCGGTATAATTTAGCAGGAATAAAATTAACGGCAGGAGGAACTACCCGTAGGGAGTCGGTATTGCGGGGAATTAGGGCATTAACGGGAAATTTTTCTATTATTGCCGTGCACGATGGAGTACGGCCTTTTTTTCCAAGAGGGGCTTTGAGCGAAGGGGTTAAAAAACTATCCGAAGGTTATGGAGGAGCAATTTTGGCTGTACCCCTTAGGGATACAGTTAAAGAAGTAAAGGATAATGTCGTTATCTCCACTTTAGACCGGAGCCGACTTTATGCGGTTCAAACTCCCCAGATTTTTCGGCGAGAGGCCTTGCTAAAAGGGCATGCCTTAGGGGAAAAGCAACATTTAGATGCAGTGGATGATAGTATTTTGGTGGAACTTTGCGGTGAAACGGTAGCGGTTATTCCCGGGGATTATAAAAATTTAAAAATTACCTGGCCGGAAGACCTGGAATTTGCTGAGTTTTTATTTACCCGCTATTTTGCAAAGGAGTTATTATGATGATTAGAATAGGTTTTGGTTATGACGTACATCCTTTGGTGGAAGGACGAAAACTGATTATTGGGGGCGTGGAGATCCCTTTTACCAAAGGCCTTTTGGGTCACTCCGATGCGGATGTTTTATACCACGCCATTGCCGATGCCTTTTTAGGGTCACTGGCGTTAGGTGATATTGGTCAGCTTTTTCCCGATAACGATGAACGTTACCGGGGTATTGATAGCGGTTTACTTTTACAGGAAGTATATCGCAGGGTTAGAGAACGGGGTTACTGCCTGAACAATCTTGATGCGGTAATCGTAGCCCAAAAGCCAAAACTTTTACCGTTTATCCAAAAAATGCGGGAAAATTTAGCGGTATTGTTAAATACCGCAATAGAAAACATTAGTGTTAAAGCAACTACTACCGAAGGCTTGGGGTTTGCCGGTCGGGAAGAAGGAATTGCTGCTTATGCGGTAATTACAGTCAAGGAGGTTTTGGAAAATGGTTAGAGTACGGTTTGCACCAAGTCCTACCGGACCTCTACACATTGGGGGAGCAAGGTCCGCACTTTTTAACTACCTCTTTGCACGGAAAAATAACGGGGTTTTTATCGTACGGATTGAAGATACAGACTTAGAACGCTCCAGTAGGGAGTCTGAAAAAAATATCTTGGAAAGTCTCAAATGGCTTGGGATTACCTGGGATGAAGGAATTGAGGTGGGGGGTGAAAATGGCCCTTACCGCCAGACCGAAAGGCTTGATCTCTATCAAAAGTATGCCCAGAAGCTTATTGAAGAAGGTTTCGCTTACTACTGTTTTTGTACCGAAGAAGAATTGGAAGAAGAACGAAAGAACCTTTTGGCAAAAGGGGAAATGCCCCGTTATCTCGGAAAATGTCGAAACTTAACCCCTGAACAAAAAGAGAAATATTTAGCTGAAGGGCGAAAACCAACGGTGCGCTTTAAAGTGCCTGCTGGAAGAACAATAGTTATAAACGACCTTGTTCGTGGTGTCGTAAGTTTTGAAACCGATGGTATTGGTGACTTTATTATTGTAAAATCGGACGGTATACCAACTTATAATTTTGCTGTGGTAATTGATGATGTGACCATGGGGATTACCCATGTTTTGCGGGGCGAAGAGCATCTTTCCAATACTCCCCGACAGATACTCATTTATGAAGCTTTAGGCTTTAAGATTCCGGAATTTGCCCATATTTCGCTTATTCTTGGGAAAGACCGGACGAAAATGTCCAAGCGACACGGGGCTACTTCGGTGGAAAACTACCGGGAAAAGGGTTATTTGCCGGAAGCTCTGGTAAACTTTTTAGCTTTATTAGGGTGGTCGCCGGGGACGGAAGAAGAGATTTTTACGATGGAACAGTTAATTGAACGCTTTTCTTTAGATAGGGTAGCTAAAAATCCAGCTATTTTTGACCTGGATAAGTTAAACTGGATAAACGGTTATTACATTCGCAATTCGGAGCTTTCCCGGATTGTGGAATTAAGTCTTCCCTTTTTCCAGAGCTGTGGTTATGTTTCGAACAACCCCACGGAAGAGGAAATGCGTAAGCTGACCAAAGTAGTAGAAGCAACCCGGGAATATGTTGTAACTTTGTCGGAACTTCCCGAACATGCTGCAATTTTTTACCAAAAGGAGCTTACCTTTGAGGAGGAAGCCAAAACTTTATTGGCTGATGAAGAGGCACGCAATATCTTAAGGAAAGTTGCTGATAAATTAAGGGAAATACCCGGTTCGGAGGAAGAAGAAATAAAAGGATTTTTAAAGAAACTTCCAAAAGAGCTTGGGGTTGGCGGTAAAAAAGTTTACATGCCCCTGCGGGCGGCTTTAACTGGTAAAACTCACGGACCGGAGTTGTATCAAGTTATAGCCATTCTTGGGCCAGCGGAAGCAGAGCGGCGTATTATGAATTTATTTAATTAAAAAAGGTGATGGTTATGTTTGGGTGGTATCGCCGGCTAAAAAGAGATATTCAGGTGGTTTTTGAAAGGGACCCAGCGGTTAAAAGCGTTTGGGAAGTTTTGTTGTGTTATCCTGGTTTTCATGCCATTCAGTTTCACCGTATAGCCCACTTTTTTTATAAAAAGCGCTGGTTTGTTTTAGCCAGATTTATTTCCCAAATTTCAAGATTTTTAACCGGAATAGAAATTCATCCGGGGGCTAAAATTGGCGAAGGGTTGTTTATTGATCATGGGATGGGTGTAGTAATTGGTGAAACAGCTGAGATTGGTGATAATGTAACCATTTATCAAGGTGTTACCCTGGGCGGAACTGGTAAGGAAAAGGGTAAGCGCCATCCAACTATTGGAAATAATGTGGTGATCAGTGCCGGAGCAAAAATTTTAGGCTCCTTCAAAGTAGGTGACAACTCTAAAATTGGAGCTGGTTCAGTAGTGTTAAAAGAAGTTCCTCCCAACTCTACAGTGGTGGGTGTTCCGGGTAAAGTGGTGATTAGGGACGGCAAACGGGTTGATGAGGAAATTGACCTTCGCCACGATCTGTTACCGGACCCGATTGCTGAGATGTTGATGTGTATGCACCGGAAGATAGAAAGGCTGGAAAAGAGAATTGCCGAGCTTGAGGAGGAAAGAAAACGTGAAAATTTATAATACTCTCACCAAAACCAAAGAAGAGTTTATTCCCCGGGAGCCGGGGAAGGTATATATGTACGTTTGCGGTCCGACCACCTATAACTACATTCATATAGGGAATGCCCGTCCCATAGTTTTTTTTGATACCGTAAGGCGGTATTTTGAGTATAAAGGCTTTGAAGTAATTTATGTCCAGAATTTTACGGATATTGATGATAAAATTATTAACCGGGCTTTAGAGGAGGGAATTTCCCCTATTGAACTTGGGCAAAAATACATTATTGAATATTTTAAAGATGCTGATCGCCTTGGAGTAAAAAGGGCAACGGTTCATCCCAAGGTTACCGAGCATATACCGGAAATAATTGAAATGGTAAAAGGCTTGATTGAAAAAGGATATGCTTATGAAGTTGAGGGAAATGTTTATTTTGCGGTGGATAGTTTTCCCGATTACGGCAAACTATCTGGTCGGGATTTAGAAGAATTAAAGGCCGGAGCCCGGGTGGAAGTAGATGAGAAAAAGAAAAATCCTCTGGATTTTGCCCTCTGGAAAAAAGCAAAACCGGGGGAACCGTACTGGGAAAGTCCCTGGGGTCCAGGAAGACCGGGATGGCATATCGAATGCTCTGCGATGTCTTTAAAATATTTGGGGGAAAATTTTGATATTCACGGCGGGGGAGCTGATTTGGTATTCCCCCACCATGAAAACGAAGTTGCACAAAGCGAAGCTTTTACCGGGAAGCCTTTTGCTCGTTACTGGATGCATAACGGTTTTATAACCGTAAATCAGGAAAAAATGAGTAAATCCCTGGGTAATTTCTTTTTGGTGAGGGAAATCCTGGAGAAGTTTCCGGGAAGGGTGGTGCGTTTTTTCCTCCTCTCGACTCATTATCGAAGCCCTTTGGATTTTGATGATAAAAAACTTAATGAAGCTAAAGCGGCTTTGGAGCGAGTTGATAACTTTGTGCAAAATTTAAAAGAAGTTAATCCTTTGCCCGGAGAGGCCAGGATAGAAGTTCAGGAAAAAATTACAAATGTTTTGCGTGATTTTAATGAAGCGATGGAAGACGACTTTAATACCGCCCAGGGTATGGCATCCCTGTTTGAGCTGGTGAGGTTTGGAAATACGCAAATAGCAAGCGGGAATCTAACCGCCGGAGATAAAAAACTATTTGAAGAAGCTTTAAACGTTTATACCCAGGTTTTTGGTATAGAATTTGGTGTTTCGGAAAAGATAACCGGAGAAGATATAACGCCGTTTGTGGAGTTATTAATTGAAGTTCGGGCCAGACTTAAAAAAGAAAAAAAGTATGACTTGGCCGACTTCATCAGGGATGAACTAAAAAAACAGGGAATCATTTTAGAAGATACTCCTAAGGGCGTGCGCTGGAAGAGGGTTTAGTAGATGGAAGCTAAAGAATATTCTCCCCTGGCTTTAGCGTATCTTGGCGATGCGGTTTATGAACTATTAACCCGGGAATACGTTTTGGAACGATATGGCGGAAAGATGGGGGAAGTTCACAAAAAATCAGTTTCTTTGGTAAATGCCCGGCAGCAAGCTTTAGCTGTAGAATTAATTGAGGAGTATTTAACTTCCGAAGAAAGGGAAATATTCCGGCGGGGACGAAATGCCAAGGGAAATTATCCGCGTAACGTAGAAGTGGTGATTTATCGTCAGAGTACCGGTTTAGAAGCGGTTTTTGGTTTTTTGTACTTAAAAGGGGATATTGTTCGTATTAAAGAACTTTTTGGATTGATAGTAAAGTTACTTGAAAATCAGGGGGAAGCCAGATGAAGGTGAGCTTACTTACTTATACCCAAGAGCCGGAGCGGACGGTGGCAGCGGCCGCCCGGCTTTGTTATTCTCCGGTAGGGGTAGAGGAAATTTTAGAAAAAATGGATGAGGAAAGGCAAAAAAATTTTATAAAAAAACTTTGGGATTTAAATCACCTTTCGCCTTTCGAACACGTAAGTTTCACCTTTGGCATTGAAGGGGTAAGTCGCGCTTTAACCCACCAGTTAGTTCGCCACCGGATTGCTAGTTTCAGTCAGCAGAGTCAGCGTTATGTGGTGGAACAAAACTTTAATTTTTTAATCCCCCCTACCATTGCCAACAGTAGCCAAGCCTTAGAAATTTATCAGCAGGTTTTAAGAGCGATAAAGGGAGGGTATCTTAAATTAATAGAGATGGGAATTCCCGCGGAAGATGCCCGTTACCTTCTTCCCAATGCGGCGGAGACGAAAATCGTTGTTACCATGAATGCCAGGGAACTTCTGCATTTTTTTGAGGTTCGGCTTTGTAGCCGGGCCCAACATGAAATAAGAACTTTGGCCCGGAAAATGTTAGAAGAGGTACGGAAGGTAGCTCCGATTTTATTTGAAAAAGCTGGGCCGCTTTGTGAAACCCGCGGAGTATGTTTTGAAGGACCTATGTCCTGCGGCAGGCTGAATTTGCAAAATGAGGGAGGTAGTTAATAGTTGGAGCGGATTTACGGTGTAAACCCGGTTAGAGAAGCCCTAATGAAAGGAATTGTTAATAAACTGTATTTATCCCGGGAGACAAAAGACAAAAATATCAGGGAGTTGCTGCTTTTGGCCCGGGAAAATAAAGTACCGGTAGTGGAAGTTCCCAGGGAAAAACTTCATGCCAAATCCCAGGGTGTGGAAGCGGATATTTCTCCAGTTAAATATGTGGAAATCGATGATATTTTGGCAATTGCTGAACGCAAAGCAGAACCACTTTTTATTTTGGTTTTAAATCATTTGGAAGACCCCCAGAATTTAGGGGCAATTTTACGTTCGGCTGAAGCTTTTGGGGTGCACGGAGTAATAATACCAAAACGCCGGGCGGTGCAGGTAACCGGAGCTGTGGCTAAAGCTTCTGCAGGAGCGTATTTGAAAGTTCCCGTTGCCCGTTGTACCAATGTTGCCGAAACTTTACGTTATTTAAAAGAAAAGGGAGCCTGGGTGGTGGGGGCAGATGCAAAAAGTAAAGCTTCTCTGTGGGATACTGATTTTAAGCTACCTTTAGCCTTGGTGATTGGTGGAGAAAATGTGGGGTTAACTTCGCATATATTAAGAGAGTGTGATTTTACCGTAAGCATACCAATGGTGGGAACGATTAATTCTTTAAATGCTTCGGTAGCCGCAGCTCTTTTAATGGCCGAAGTGGTGAGGCAGAGAAGGGGATAATTATGGCTGAATATGTTTTAATTGATGGTTACAATCTTTTATTTAATTGGCCGGAATTAAATAAGTTAAAAGATGAAACTTCCCTGGAACATGCCAGGGAAGTTTTAAAAGAGAGGTTAATAAACTACCGGGCTTTAACGGGGCGGGAAGTAATTATAGTTTATGATGCTCACCAGCAAAAGGAAAGCCGCAGGGAATTTTTTGAGGCGGGAATAACGGTAGTCTTTACCGAAAGTGGTGAGACGGCAGATCATTTTATTGAAAAAAAAGTCCAGGAACTGCTTCCTGGGAATCGGGTTTACGTAGTGACCCAGGATGAATTACAGCAAAAATTAATTTTCGGCTATGGAGCATTAAGGATATCTTTGAGGGAACTTTTAAATGACCTCAAAATTGAAGAGAAAAAAGCTAAAGAATTGCTTAACAAAGTTTTGCCGCAGCGGTTGGAGGATCGAATTGACCAGCAGGTCAAAACAAAACTTGAAAAACTACGAAAAGGGAAAATGTAAGAAAATGTTGAATTTTCTAATAAAAATTCGAAATACTCTTCCTTGACTTAATCTTTAAGAAAAGTTTATAATTATTGGTGGGCAAAGATATAGGGCGGGGGCGATGGGCTTGAGTATAAGTGCCGAGAAAAAAATGGAGTACTGTTATGATTACATGAGCGATGAAGAGATTGTGGAGTGGGCTCGAGCAGGAGATGAGCAAGCCCTCGAATATATCATTAACAAGTATAAAAATTTTGTTCGGTCCAAAGCTCGTGCCTATTTTTTAATTGGAGCGGACCGAGAAGATATTATTCAAGAAGGTATGATAGGTTTATATAAGGCTGTTCGTGACTTTAGGCCGGACAAGCTTTCTTCCTTCCGAGCCTTTGCCGAGCTTTGCGTTACCCGACAAATTATTACTGCAATTAAAACTGCCACCCGGCAAAAGCATATTCCCTTAAATTCGTATGTTTCTTTAAATAAACCAATCTACGATGAAGACTCGGATCGAACTTTAATGGATGTACTTTCGGGAGTAAAGGTAGCTGATCCGGAGGAATTGATTATTAGTCGGGAAGAGTTTGCGGATATTGAAGGAAAGATGAACGAAATATTAAGTTCTTTGGAGTGGAAGGTTTTAATTTATTACCTGGAAGGAAAGTCATACCAGGAAATTGCTTGCGAGCTAAATCGGCATGTAAAATCCATTGATAATGCATTACAGCGGGTAAAAAGAAAGCTTGAGAAATATTTGGAGTGTAGAGAAGCTGAATAGAAAAAACCATCCCCGGGATTTCCGGGGAGTTTCGCTTTATTAACGTGCCAAGATTATCCTCTTGACAGCTAAAAAACATCTTTGCTAAAATATCATTTGCGGGTGCTGGCGTAGCTCAATTGGTAGAGCATCTGACTTGTAATCAGAGGGTTGCAGGTTCAAGTCCTGTCGCCAGCTCCATCAAATACCAATAAAATGCATCTTGCATTTTCACTTAGTTGTGATATAATAGGTTTTGCGACGCGGGGTGGAGCAGCTGGTAGCTCGTCGGGCTCATAACCCGAAGGTCGGAGGTTCAAATCCTCCCCCCGCAACCAAGCCACTATAGCTCAGTCGGTAGAGCGCGTCCTTGGTAAGGACGAGGTCACCGGTTCAATCCCGGTTAGTGGCTCCATTTTTATTTATGGCGGCGTAGCTCAGCTGGCTAGAGCATGCGGTTCATACCCGCAGTGTCCGGGGTTCGAGTCCCTGCGCCGCCACCAAAATTTTTTTTGGAAACCGGCCGGTCGTTGACCGGTTTTTGTTTTTTAGCAATTTTTGTAGATTGGGTGAAAATTATTGACTTTATGGTTTTAAGCAGCAGGAAAAATGGTAAAGATGTAGAATAGATATTTTGGCATAACTATTTACATATTAGCGACTTGTATACGTGTATATTTAAAACTACGTAAAAAGGAGGAGTAACGATGGCGAAGGCAAAATTTGAGCGGGTAAAACCGCACGTAAACATTGGGACGATAGGTCACGTAGACCACGGGAAGACCACCTTGACCGCAGCAATTACTACGGTGCTGGCGAAGAAGGGATTAGCCCAGCAAAAGAGGTACGATGAGATTGACAATGCTCCGGAAGAAAGGGAAAGAGGAATTACCATTAATACAGCGCATGTGGAGTATGAGACCGAGAAACGGCACTATGCCCACGTAGACTGTCCGGGACACGCGGACTACGTAAAGAACATGATAACTGGAGCGGCGCAGATGGACGGAGCTATCCTGGTTGTGTCTGCAGCCGATGGTCCGATGCCGCAGACGCGGGAGCACATTTTGTTAGCCCGTCAGGTAGGAGTTCCCTATATTGTAGTATTTTTAAACAAAGCGGACATGGTAGATGATCCTGAGTTAATGGAGCTTGTAGAGATGGAAGTGCGGGATCTTTTAAGCACGTACGAGTTTCCCGGGGATGAAGTACCGGTAGTAGCGGGGTCGGCGTTGAAGGCATTGGAGTGCGGTTGCGGGAAAGAAGATTGTCCGTGGTGTGGGAAGATATTGGAGTTAATGGACAAGGTAGACGAATACATTCCGACACCGCAGCGGGATGTAGATAAGCCGTTCTTGATGCCGGTAGAGGACGTATTTACCATTACCGGACGTGGAACGGTTGCGACCGGTCGTGTAGAGCGGGGACGGATAACTATAGGAGAAGAAGTGGAGATAGTAGGATTGATGGATGCTCCGCGGAAGACGGTAGTAACGGGACTGGAGATGTTCCGGAAGGTATTAGACGAAGCGGTAGCAGGGGACAACATAGGAGCGTTATTACGGGGAGTAGACCGGAAGGAAATCGAGCGGGGGCAGGTATTGGCGAAGCCTGGTACGATAAAGCCGCACCGGAAGTTTTTTGCGGAGGTATACGTATTGACGAAGGAAGAAGGGGGACGGCACACACCGTTCTTTAATGGATACCGGCCGCAGTTTTACTTCCGGACGACGGACGTAACGGGAGTAATCCATTTACCAGAAGGTGTAGAGATGGTAATGCCCGGGGATAACGTAAAGATTCATATTGAGCTTATCACACCGATTGCTATTGAAGAAGGATTGAGATTTGCTATTCGGGAAGGTGGCAGAACTGTAGGCGCGGGCGTTGTTACCGCGATCGAAGAGTAA
>NZ_KE386560.1:18260-20002 GCF_000427565.1 Carboxydothermus ferrireducens DSM 11255 | reverse complement strand
AAACATGATGGCACTATTTCCGTTAATAATAAGCTGTATGAAGTACCACCCCGGTTTATTGGCCAGAAAATTGAAGTCCGTTTTGATGAAGATGTGGTTTATGTTTATGAAAATGGCGTAGCAGTAGATAAAGCTGTACCGGTTAATTTCGCTGATAATGCTAAAGTAAAACGCAATCGCTCTCTTTCTTTTCAGGCTATGCTGGCGGGAAAGGAGGAGTAATCTGTGTATCGAGCTTTTTATTCCCTGATAAAAACTCCTTTTACTAAGGAGATCAAAACCGCTGATTCTTTTCCTTCAGCTTCTTTTTCCGAAGCTCTGGCCAGGCTTGAGTATCTAAAAAAGACCCGCGGCATAGGCCTGATTGCTGGAGAACCGGGTGCCGGCAAGACTTTTGCCTTGCGAGCTTTTGCCGAAAGCCTTAATCCTTCTCTGTATAAGGTGGCTTATTTTCCGCTGTCCACCGGTACAGTAATGGATTTCTACCGGGGTTTGGCTATAGCTCTTGGGGAAGAACCTAAGTTTCGCAAGGTAGACCTTTTTCACCAGATTCAATCTGCTGTCCTCAGGTTTTTTCGGGAAAGGAAGATTACTCCGGTTTTTATCTTAGACGAGATGCAGATGGCTAAAGACCTTTTCCTTTGCGATATAAATATTCTCTTTAATTTTAGCATGGATTCGGAAAATTCGTTTATCCTGGTTCTCTCAGGCCTTCCGCATCTTTTAGATAAACTTACCTTAAATCAGAATAGGCCTCTTGCCCAAAGGATTGCCATGAGTTATAAGGTTGAGCCTTTAACCAGGGAAGAGGTAGCAGGCTACATCCAGCATCATATGGAGCTTGCAGGAGCTAACCATAATATTTTTTCCGAGCCTGCCATCGAAGCTATTGCCTCTTTATCCCGGGGTTGGCCCCGGCTAATCAATAAGCTTGCTACTCATTGCTTGCTTTATGGGTTCCAGGCTAAAAAGGAAATCATTGATGCTGAGGTGGTTAGGTTAGCTGCTCAGGATACTGGTTTCTGATCTTGCCCGGTCGCACTTTTGCGGCCGGTTTTCTTTTTATTTTTCTTTGCTGAAATACCGTGATATTTTGCAAAAGTCTATACTGACCTACTAAAATAATTTGCAATTTTTACAGATTACAGCTGCCTTCTATGCTAATTTATTTTGAAAAATCGGTGCCTAAATAATTTGCAAATTCACACCATTCTGGGCAAATACGGCTAAAGCTGTAGGTTTCCACCCCAGAATGGTTCTATTAAAACCTAAAATGGTACACTCCGACTGGTGCGGTAAACCCTGTGGTTTCCACCCCAGAATGGTTCTATTAAAACGTATAAAATTATCATTTTCCCGAACAGTCCTGTACCAGGTTTCCACCCCAGAATGGTTCTATTAAAACTCACGGACATAATATCGCTGGTGAAAAATACATATCGCGTTTCCACCCCAGAATGGTTCTATTAAAACCAATTTCTGGCTTTGCAGTGATACCGCTTATCACCCGTTTCCACCCCAGAATGGTTCTATTAAAACGGTACTTTTATTTTAGGAATTTCCGCAAAAGCTCTATTGTTTCCACCCCAGAATGGTTCTATTAAAACAAATTATGGCTAACCTGACGGCAGGACTAAACAGAATATTTCCACCCCAGAATGGTTCTATTAAAACGTAGATATTACAACCGGAGTTATATAAGCAGCATAATAATTTCCACCCCAGAATGGTTCTATTAAAAC
>NZ_KE386560.1:0-17969 GCF_000427565.1 Carboxydothermus ferrireducens DSM 11255 | reverse complement strand
TTTCCACCCCAGAATGGTTCTATTAAAACTCAGCAAATTATAAATACTTACATTAATCCGGTAATGTTTCCACCCCAGAATGGTTCTATTAAAACCAATGGTTTGGCTGGAAATGCGAAAACGATGAGCAAGTTTCCACCCCAGAATGGTTCTATTAAAACCAAACGCTGGCCCGGGACTATCCAAAGATGATGGAGGTTTCCACCCCAGAATGGTTCTATTAAAACCGGATCCCTAGGTATAGGGTCATCTTTAGTAACAGGATCCCGGTTTCCACCCCAGAATGGTTCTATTAAAACACTAAGGGAGCTTGTTCGTTAGAACTATGGTTTTTAAGTTTCCACCCCAGAATGGTTCTATTAAAACCATTTAGCAATGTTACTGGCAAGCGGTTGTTTGGAGTTTCCACCCCAGAATGGTTCTATTAAAACTTGATTTTTCCTGCCAATCTCATATTCTTACCTCCTTTGTTTCCACCCCAGAATGGTTCTATTAAAACTCCATCTGCGGGCAGGTAATTCTTTAGCGCATTGCATGTTTCCACCCCAGAATGGTTCTATTAAAACGGTGGCAGTAAAGAAACTACAACCCTGCGCGTTAAGGTTTCCACCCCAGAATGGTTCTATTAAAACAAAATAGATTGGTTCTACTCTTTTTTGTTTGCTCCCGCGTTTCCACCCCAGAATGGTTCTATTAAAACTCAAATAAGACCTCCTTTCTCATTAAATTTTGTTACCGAGTTTCCACCCCAGAATGGTTCTATTAAAACATTAACACCCTTCACAGAGCAAGATTTAACGAGGCTGTTTCCACCCCAGAATGGTTCTATTAAAACCTCTATTCAGACAGCTCATGCTTGACTACATCAAAAAGTTTCCACCCCAGAATGGTTCTATTAAAACTTAATTTCTTCAGCTAAGTCTTTGCTAATTGAAATGTGTTTCCACCCCAGAATGGTTCTATTAAAACAGGGCTGGGGTTTTATAGAATCTCGAAAAGTGCAAAAAGTTTCCACCCCAGAATGGTTCTATTAAAACGCGCTGGCTTTTTGCCAGCTTTTTACATTTTTAACGTTTCCACCCCAGAATGGTTCTATTAAAACTATTGTTGACGGGCAAAACATTCAAAGTAACGATTGGTTTCCACCCCAGAATGGTTCTATTAAAACAGGTTTCCGGTACCAAAAGGAGACTGGCCGTTTTAAGGGTTTCCACCCCAGAATGGTTCTATTAAAACCGTCGTAGTAAATCACGGACTGAATGCCGCTGATAGCGTTTCCACCCCAGAATGGTTCTATTAAAACGTTGTGGGTGAGCCGACCAGCGTGCAACTTTCCACCGTTTCCACCCCAGAATGGTTCTATTAAAACAATTTGCCATGGTCGCCAGCAGTTTTAAAACAGGCCGGTTTCCACCCCAGAATGGTTCTATTAAAACCAAGGTACAAAATACATGGCTCCCGGTTTATAAAAATCGTTTCCACCCCAGAATGGTTCTATTAAAACTTAAGGCTTCAACAACAGTTTCGTGGTTTATTTTTGAGTTTCCACCCCAGAATGGTTCTATTAAAACTTTAAAACAAAAACCGCTTACCCTCCTCTTGCCCCTGTTTCCACCCCAGAATGGTTCTATTAAAACTAAAACAGTTTTAAGGCCATAAAAAACGTTTTTAATAGTTTCCACCCCAGAATGGTTCTATTAAAACTTGTTACTGGGTCTCTTGGTATTGGCTGATCTTTTTGTATGTTTCCACCCCAGAATGGTTCTATTAAAACCCATCCTGAAAGCCTTAAAAAATAAGGCTTTCAGGGAGGTGAAAACCTTAAAATCGTCGTCGACCTCCGATAGTGCAAAAAACTCCGGGCAGCGACGACTTTTTTATTCCTTTGCCACTTTTTATTCGCTTTTATTCCGAATTTTCCTGCTCTTTTTTACAAAAAATCACTTATCGGATTTTTCTCCTTACCTAAAATTCCCCTTTCCACCCACTTGGGAGTTGAAAAAACGTAGTACAGCACTGCATCTTCCTCTTCACAAATTAATTTTTTTAGCCCATATTTTACTTTTTCAAACTGACTTTCGGTTAAGTTCCCTTCAAACACAGAATTTTGCACCCAGTTTAGGTATTTTCTTAAAAACTTACACACCTTGGCTACTCTTTTTTCCCCAATATCGTAAACGATAATAACATACATCTTACCACCACGCCCTGAATCCCCGGTAGTTTTCATCCCCAATTAAATGTTTTATCAATCGATAGGCTTCTAATTTTATTAAGCTTTGATATGATACATGTCTTTTTAAATTGCGGTGCTCTATGGTCGAGCGAAGTTTTTCTTCATACTCCTGTAAAAAAGCTTTTTTGCCCTTTTCCTTTAAAAAACAATAACCTTCTTCGATTTCAAAATCATCTTCGGTGATAATATTTCGATTTAATACGGTAAAAATCACCCGGTCTACAATTATCGGCTTAAAAATTTCACTTAAATCTAAGGCTAAAGAAAACCGACGTTGCCCCGGTTCGTGTAAATAACTGATTGTTGGGTTTAACTGGGTATGGTAAATTTGGGCAAGCACTGTAGTATAAAAAACCGTATTCCCAAACGAAATTAAAGTATTTAAGATATTATCCGGTGGTCTTTTAACTCTTTTTTCCATTTCATATCCCGTAATTAACGGAAATGCCCGATAGTAGTACTGCCGGATATTACCTTCAATTGCCATTAGTTCTTCTGGGTCTTTGGCCCTTTTTATTTCCTTTTTTAAACTTTCTATACCGCTAATTTCGCTTTCTACTCTATACCCTCGATTTTTATAGTAATTTAGATTCCTTAAAATATTATCAGAAGCCGTTTCTACTATTTCCCTGGCAATGGTCATTCGTTTTTCCAAATCAAGATAATGCTCTACCTGTTTTACAAGAAGAAAGCCGGAATTTAAATAATCTCTTGGCATAAAGCTTCCGGTATAAAAGCCATAGTAGTTAAAAAAGTGAAGAGTAATATTATTTTGAGCAAGAAAATTTACCGCTTTAGTATTTAAGTCAACCTCACCAAAAAAATATATGCTTTCAATATTTTCCACCGGTAGCGGTTTCTTGTTTTCTTCGGTTTCAAAGTAAAGTGTGTTATCTTTTCTTTTTAACCTTCCGCTGTTAAAAATATAAATCGTTCTTCCCATATTCTCCTCCTAAATAAAACTTTCCAGGATGCTTTCCGGTTCATCAATGATCAACCCCAGCTCATCATCGTAGCGACTGCTTACCACCAGGAAATCATCCTTGCGATAAATATGTCCCTGTTTTTGCAGCTTAAAAAATTGATTTAAGCTTATATTTACTAAATAGCCCATTGCCTCAAAATATTTATCCTGCTCGACTAATTCCTGATACTCCCCAAGATACCGCTCGGGCACTGCTTCTACGGAATTGAAAAGTTTATAGAACCTATCTTCATTTTCTTCAAAGACAACATAAGGATATAGGCTGTCAAGCAGTGCCTGCATGCTTTTTTCAACTTCTTTAAAAAGTTCCATTTGCTTTGGTGTAAAACCTTGATCGTAGACTTTATCAATCATCTTCTGAATCTTTGCCTCATAAAGAATATCTACTTCTTTTAATACTTCAATGCTTTTATTTACAAGGTCAGGATAGTAAATATATTGATCCTCCGGACTTCCTGTAGAAAATACATATACTTTGGAAATTCCTTTTTGACCCTTGCGATTTACCCGACCAAAACGCTGCAGGAGAGCATCCAAAGGTGCCGGCTCGGTAAATAGAACGTCATAATCTATATCGAGGGATACCTCGACTACCTGGGTGGCTACCAGTAAATCAAGGTCCGATAGTTCCCGCTCAATAGCTTCCCGGTGCCGCTGCGTAAAACGTCCATGCAGTAATTTTTTCCGGCAAGAGATATCGGCAAAGAGTTGATACACTTCCTGGGCGCGTTTTACAGTATTTAAAATCACCAGGACTTTTTTACCTTTATTTAAATACTCTTTAATCTTTTGCATAGAATTAAAGATATCGTAAGGCAAGACTTCTACCCGGTGGCGGGTAAATCGGTTTAGTTCATCGGAGGTCAATGTTACTTCCTGCGATATTGCTAACTTTTCCTGAATAAGATTTTTTAAAAAAGTGGGGATTGTTGCCGACATTACCAAGGTGCGTACATTAAAGTGGTCCTGGAGGAATTTTAAAGAAGTCAAAAGTAATGCTGTAGTCCTGGGGTCGTAAGCATGAATTTCATCAACAATTACTTTTGCTTCTAAAAGCTCTGCTAAATTCATTTCAAAGCCTTTTACTCCGAAAAAAGCTTTAATTAACTGAAACGGTGTCATAATTTTCAAAGGTTTTAATATTTTCCGGTTTAAATCTTTCAGATCGCGAATCCTCGTTAAGTCATCTTCCCCTAATTTTTTATAAAGATAATACTGAGCTTTTCCGTGCAAAAAGCCTACTTTTTCTTCCCCAAATTTTTCTTTTAATCGATCATACATGGCATTGATGCTGGCAGTATAAGGTAAGATATAAAATACCCGGTCGCCTTCCCCGGGCTTTTGGTTGGCTTCACCCCAAAATAAAGCAGCTTCGGTTTTACCGGATCCGGTTGGGGCAGTGAGCATTAAACTTCCTTTAAATTCCCGGCAAAACTTTTGGGTGGAGTAGAGGTTATGAAATTTATATACCCTTGATGGTGCGGGAAAATTTTCAATATAATCTTTTCCTGCCGACGCCAGATGGTCGGCAGCCATTAAAAACCCGCGTCCTAATATTCCACGGATTTTTTCTTTAGCCTTTATTTTTTTCTCCATGCGTATATTCTTAATCATTTTTTTTAATGTTTGAAAAAGTAGTTTATTGTCTGCCAAATTGTCTTTTAAATTAAATTCATCACCAAACATCTCCTGGAATTTCTTTTTACCTTCTTCAAGAAAAGAAATTAGTTCCTTTTCTACTGGTTTAATTTCTTTTAGACGGTCATTATAAGTTTCCTCATCGAAGTATTTTTCCTGAAGCTCTCTTAAGTCTTTATGATGGGTAACAATCCACAAATGGATATCTTCTAAATCATTGTCATTATACGGCAGAAGATTTACAAAGTGGGTAGAAAGCAGTTCATGGCGATAGCCCCAGCGCTTTCCTTTGGGTTTTAATTGTTCTTGAAACCCCGTCGCTCCTTTGCCAAAATCATGAAGAAACACCGCCCAGAAAAGCTTTTGGAAAAAAAGGGGATCCCCGGCATACGCCGGGGCATTTTGGTAAATTTCCCTAAAACTCTTAAAAATTTTAAGCGCTTTTTCGGTATGTTCTTTTAAACTTTCATCTGGCTTAGCAAAAATATTCTGGCTCATATAAAAACACCCCACAGCCCTCCGCAGGATCTAAATAAAGATTTTTTTCATCCCTTACCTGACACTCCCGGTCAATAATAATAAACTTCGCGGTTTTAAGCCTTTTTCTGGGATATCCACCATCAAAGATTACCGGCAGGGAAACAAGCGGCCCAACAGCTCCTTGGACTCCAGCCGGTACCAAGCAGCCTTTCAAGGTAGTTTTGTCTACTTTAGCAAGTTCGATTTCATCGATACCCGCTACCCAGGCTAAATCCTGGCTTCGCCCTAGAAGCAGCTGATAAACAGGTTTTTTAAAGATCGACTGCAGGTTTAGATCCGTAAGATATAAGGTAAGTTCCGGTTCATAGAGAAATTCCCGCCGCCAAACATTGGTTTTGAAAGAAAGTTTTTCGCCTATTTCATAAGCAGTTTCCAGGTCTACCGCCCGGGCTTGGTAGCTAAAATTATAACCAAAGCCAAAATCAACTCGCCGGATAACTTCCCCTGCGGCTGCAGAAATTAAACCTAATACAGTAGAAAGGGGCGGTACCGTCAGGGTGGGTTGGTAGCCACTGATAAATAGAGGGTAGCGAAAAGAGGCGGTTAATCCCTTTATTCTAATTTTTAAGGCTTTCATGCCTATCTCCCCAAATAATAATTTTCCACTTCCTCGGCAAAGCGTTCGATCATTTGTTTTACAGTTCCTACCTCGATTCTGTTAAAGCCTTTGGCCGCCATCCGGTTTTTAAACTCCGCTAAATCCACTTCATCCATAAAGCCGGTAGCTTTGCCTAAATATACATTAGAAATTATGCTTTCCTGATAATCTAAAAGCACCTCTTCTAAATAATAAAGGTTAATGATGGGCTTACCGTCTTTTTCTCCGGACAAGTTCATTAAAAGGTGGTTGCCGCCGTCTAAGATAAGGAGAGCTACAAATTTCGGTGATACATCGGTTAAATGCAGAGTTTGTTTGGCTCCCCCGAAAAGATAGGCTAAAGCTAATAAAGCTTCTTTCGCCCGTTTAGCCCGCTCTTCGGCTGCCAACACCGCTTCCCCGTCAATGACCGTAGCGTTGTATTCATTGGCCTTCTCCAAAAGTTCGGGGCTAATATTTTTAAAGCCGGTTTTATTTACCGTGGTAAAGCGACCAACGCTATCTAAATCTAAGGCAAAAATACCTTTTAAAACCGTGGAATAGAACTGATGCTCATAGGGAACAGGATCACCTTCGTGCCGGGCCATTACCCCGAAATCATCTACCGGCTTAAAGGGCACTACCGATACCAACGGGGAACATTTTAGAGGTGATAACCGGGTGAATGTATCCTTTTTCTCAGCCCGCATGTAACCAAAAACATCATCGTCATAATACTTAAAGGGATTGTTTTCGGTAAAAGCCGTTTTTGATTCACGGGCAATCGGGGACATTGGCCAGTTAAATTTGTCTGCTAAAACATCCCGCCACCAGTAGCGCCAAGCTTGGGCCGATACATAGGGATAAATATCCCGGCCTTTTCGAATGGTTTTAACCGCTATGGTGTTTTCCGTTCTTGCTCCTACATCGCTCCCGGCATTGTTTAAGGCCGAATGAGGAGCATCAATTAAAACAAATCCAAGGCAGTGCTTTCTCATACTTTTTCCTCCTCCTCAGTAAATTCTAAAGGTTTATCGGTAAGCCATCCCGATAAAGTTTCGTAGATTCTAAAAAGCAGTAGATCCCGGGTTTCTTTCCAGTTTTGCGGCCCTTCGGGAAAAAGGTCTTCCATATATTCATCTAAGGTGAATAAAGGCGTTGAAACCTCTTTCTCAAAGCGTTTCCTGTAAATTATCCTTAATTGATTGCGAAATTCATCGTAACTATTGGCTTTTTCTAAAAGGAAAAGTCTTCTTGTATCATCGGTTTCTTTGATATACCTTGCAAGCTCGTCCCCCACGCGCTTAATGGTTTCAATGCGTTTTTCCATATAACCTCTCACCTCCTTTAAATATAGAGATAGAAATTCAAAATTGCCGGTGATAGTGCGAGTCTGAGGATTGACAAAGTAGGAAACAATGCTTTCCTCGTTTAAAAGTTTGTTAAGGACTTCGTTGTTTAAATTTTTCTTTTCCTCTTCGGTAGCATTTTCAGCTCTCTTGCCGGTATAGCCTTTGGCTTTTAATTCCTGCCATTCCCGCCAGAATCCTTTTCTTTTGGCTCGAACGATAAAATAGAAAACCTTGGCAGGAAGGTCGTAGATGGAAAGGTCGGGAGATTGGTTGTAATTGGTAAAATTATAAATTCTAACGGCTATCGGTTCGTCAAATAGGTCTGTAAGATCCCGCACAATCTCTTCGGCGAGAAAAAATACAGCATTTATGGGATTTTTATATCCTTTATCATATATTCCTGTTAAGTCCCCTAGGGCAATTTGGCGTTTTACTTCATTAATACATTGGCGCACATAGATATAATTTAACTCCTCACTGGCGGAATGCACCAGCATAAACCGCCCTCCGCAGGAAAAAAGAACCAGGGGCATAAACTGAACAAGCATAGCACATAAGGCACAGTAGTTTTCTCCGGCCTCCGCCGCTGGAAAATAATTCCTTAAATCCCTGGTGCCGGTAAGAGGTACATCCGTTTTGGTAAATTTTTTATAGGGTTCACGAACACCACAGCCCGCACAGCCATAGCCGGTATTGAGAGGTTTAATATTCTGTTTTAAATCGGCCATAAATTCCAAATACTTATTTTCTTTTTCTTTAACCGATGGATTAGTAAAAGGATTGTTGGGAAAAACCGAATATAGATTTTTTCGCCAGCGTTCGCTGTTATAGAGTTTTGATGTGATTTCGGTAATTTCATCTAAGTCGTTGAGGTTAAGGTCTTCAAGCGATTTTTTGCCATTCCATACTAAGAGAGCCAATAAACCTGCATCCACAAAAGGATTGCCGGTAAAGGTAAAATAGCCCACACTCTCCCCTCCTTTCAGGCGTAACAAAATTCAAAATAAGCACATTTTTTGCAAAGACTTAATTTTCTGATTTTTTCCGGTGGAAACATTTCCTTTTTTAACTTAATAATTTCGGCAATTATTTGGAACAACTTTTTTTCCACTTCTTCGGTTAAAATCACTTCCTTTCGCTTCTTTTCTTTGGGAAATAACAGGATGCCTTTAACTGCGGAAAATCCTTTTCGTTTTAAATAATAAAGGTAGTAGTACAGCTGCCATAAATGAGCTTCTTCCATTTTTGATGATAATTTTACCTCACAAACCGCCCCATCTTCTATAAGATCAATTTTTACAGAACCTATTTCCAATTCTTTCTTAAAACGCCGATAGGACTCTTCGTGAATGAATCGACCAAGCTCTACCCGGTCATGGGCCCTTTCCTGACGGATATAGCGAGCATATAGCCAGAGTTTTCGTGGACAAACTGTATAGTAATTTACCTCAAGTCCTCCAAGTTCAATATCATTTATATCATCCAACATATTTTTCACCTTTTAAAAAGATTGTTTTTTCAGCCATTTTTATATACCCAGGAAAAATATTAAAATTAGTCGACCAAAAAAATTTTTCCAAAATATTTTACTCTTTTTGTAAAAGCGCTAAGAAATACTGACGGAAAATATAGCGAAGCATTACCTCGCTAATAAAATAGTACCTTTTTTCCCCAGAAATTACGGTCCTCGAGTCTTTTGGATTTTTAAAAATTTTAAAAGGTATTTTTTGTTTAAAAGAACCTTTGGTAAATTTATTAGTTCTCATTTTTGCTTTAATAATCACCCACCTCTTGGTTATATTAAGAACAAAAAAATAAAATAAGAAACCTACTTAACTAAATATTTACAATAGAAATAAAAATTTGTCAATACCGAAAAAACCCAATTTTGGTTCAATTAAAAAATTACAAGGGTAAATAATCACCCTCCTCTATTTCCATCCCATAATGGTTCTATTAAACTACACTTTTAATTTAATCAGATTTATATGGCTACTGTCAAGAATTCCATGGATTTCTACTTTATCTTCAGTGACCACGTAAAGCTTCAAATAATTTTTTACCGGTAATACTCTATATTCAGCTTCAAGTGATTTAATCGGCTGATATACCAGCATCTACCCTATCAGCAAGTCCTGAATCTTAAATCAGAAAATACTTCATCATGCGAAAACCGCTTATTAGTTGTCTTTTCTTCCAACTCTGCTTCCTTAAGTTTAAAATAGATTTCACTTTCAAATAGTTTGCGTTCATAAACTTCCATGCTCAATACAGAGTAATAGGATTTACGATTATTTAATGCAATCAAATCATGGGTTTTCATTCAAAAGCAACATCCCAATTATCCATAAATTTTAATACCTTCCCGGACAATTTTATACTCTAAGGTTGACTTAATTTGCGAACGCTTTAAAAATTCCTCATTACTATAAATTAAAAGGTCAACCGGAACTTTAACTGTTGGGGCCATTAATTTTCTAACTTTTTTTAAATAATCCCTTTTATTATTGAATCCTTAGTAATGATACAAACATCAACGTCACTTTCCGAATTAGGTGTACCATAGGCATGTGACCCAAAGATATAAACCCTTTCTACATCGGCAACTGACCTTGCAGCTTCAATAATTTTTTTATTTCACCACTTATTTCTATAACCATTTATTATCACCACTTCATTATCTTTCTTTAATACTATTATATCTTTAGTGTAAATTTTTTACAATATATTATCTCATGTCTTCTAACAGCCTATGTAATCAAAAATCTCCTCCAAATCAGAATAAGCTGCAGAAAGTCATCAATAACCTGTGCATTGCTTGTCTAACGGAAACTGCAGCCAAACTGGAACAGCTTATAGATAACCACTTCTAAATTCTTAACTCGGCCAGTTCCTCAAGAAAAGCTGGTCTTCTGCTGTACTTAGCCTTTAGACGTTCCATTAAATTCTTAGCTTGTTCAGTTCCCCCTATTTGGACTAGTTGCCTTAATAAAGACACTATTTCCCTGTATGCTCTTCGGTTGCTGGCTTTTGCTGCCGTTTCTATGATATACTGGCTAAAGAGTTCATAAACCTCAAACCGATAGTCCGGGATAAGGTGTTTATAATATTTAGTTAAATATTCCGGTGCTTTTTTTAAAAACTCCAAAAGTTTTTTCTTTTCTCCTTCTTCAATTAAGATTTGCGGATAAAGGTTCCAAAGACGTTTTGTTTTCTCAATTTCTTCTAAAATATTAGGATAAATTTCCTTCCATTCGTCCTTGGAATAAGTCTTTTTTAATTCCTTATAATGTTCAAAACTTCCATCATAAACTTTAATTAAAGCAACTTTGCGCAACTTTTCCACTTGTCCGGTCAACTTATATACTTGATACCGATATTTAGAATAAAATCTGTTGTATAGTAGACAATCGGTAAAAGAAATACGAAATCCAAAGTTTCACCAGCGTAAAGATCTATCCATATATTGGCGTCGGTAACCAAAATAATGTTAAAGGACATCTATTCTTTTATTCCTCCAACCGAGAAGCCTGAAAGGGCCAATAATTCATGTGCTTTAGTATCCGAAATTAGCTCTTCTGCCAGTGCCCGATGGATTAAACGTTCAAACCTACTGGGTATTTCCGAGGGTATACTAACCGGTTCTTGTAAATGATATCCTTTTTTGCGGAAAATAGCGTAAAGTTGTTGGGCTTTTGTTTCAGAGATTATGCCTAAATCCCTTGCCCGATATATCCACGCTTGCATACTTAAGCGATATTTTTTCTTTAAAATACTAAGTTCTTCAAGACTGAGGAATCGCCGTTTATCACCAAGCTCCGCCCTTACTGATGAGGCAGGGGCAAGGAAAGCTCCTGCAAATCGATTAGCTAATTTCTCTGTTTCAGAAGAATCGGACCAAAGGCCCATTACTAAATAGCCTAATTCATGGGCTATACTAAATCGCTGTCGATCACCAGGAACTGACTTCGCTACGGCAATGACCGGTGTGCCATCCTCCATGCAAAAAGCTACTGCATCAAATCCTTTCGCTCCATCTACAAGGCCTACTTTTACTCCCTTGTCTTCTAAAGTTTCTACAAGATTCTCTATTGGATCAAAACCTAAATTCCAAATTTGTCGTAATTTTTCCGCTGCTTGTTCTGCTTCTTCCGGCGTTTGCGCCGGAATCTCCGGTAGTTTATGATGAAATTTTTCTTGAGGAAATAGCTCCTCTAATTCTAGATACCTTTCCAGCCATTCCTCAATCTGAAACAAAATCATCCTCTCATTTTTGATGGCAAAACGTTTTTGACTCCGATAAGCTGGTTGGAGTTTTCCTACTTGGATAGGGCGAAAGAAATATTCCCAGGGAACTTCTAAAGCATTAGAAAGTTTGAGTAAAACATCGGAACTTGGTATATCTTGATTATTTTCGTATTTATGAATCGCTTGGTGGCTTAACCCAACAAGGTTGGCTAAAGTTCGCAAGCTGAAACCTTTAGCTTGACGGGCACGCTTTATTCGCTCGCCAATAACCAATTTAGTTTCTTGTTTTTTCATTTTAATCTCACTCCTTGTGGTTTACATTTTAACACAAATAGTTGGTTTTTGTAAACTTGCTTAACAACTTTTATGATTGTTTTCTTTAAGACTATCAAAGGGTAACGGCAAAAAATTCGAAAGTTTAGCTCACAAAACATAAAACCCCTGGTCTTCAAGGTTGACCTAGGGGTTTTTTATACGGATACCATTGCAAATTCAGGATATTGACTCCATATTTTCCCGTCCAACAACCTGCCGTTTTTTCTCTTGCGCGTTCCGCCCCATTGTTTAAAAAAGAATGGTACATTTTGTTTTTGACATTGTTTCAAAATATCTCTAACCCAGTCAGCTTCAATTGGTCTGGCCCCGGGTCCTGATTCTCCTCCCACAATTACCCAATGAATCCCGGATAAATTTAATTCATATAAGGGTTCTAGTAAGGGTTCACAGGACAAAAATCGTATCTTTGCAGGAATTTCTTGTAATATTTTTATTCGGTCTTTGGCTTTAAAATTTTCCACCGTTACCCCAAACCAAATATTTTCCGTCCATTTAAGCCTATCTGCAATTTTTAAAGCTCTTTCCGGCCTCTTCGTTAAAACTTGAAATGTATGATGAGTTGCAAGATTCATCACGTTAAACACTCGGATGATAAATTCTTCAGGCACTTTTTCGTGAAACAAATCCGACATTGAATTTACAAAAATCATCCGCGGCTTTTTCCATTTAAAGGGATAATCTAAAACATCTTCATGCACCGTAACTTTAAATCCATTTTTATATCTTGGAATCCCTATAATCTTGAGCCTATTAGCTAATCGCTCGGCATAACAGTTTTGGCAACCAGCCGAAATTTTAGTGCAACCAGTTACAGGATTCCATGATGCTTCAGTCCATTCAATCGAACTATTTAATGCCATCTTCTCACGACCTTTTTCTTTTATCTTACTTCATTTATTTTTTTGAAACAAGTGTTCGCTCTTTCATTTTTCGCTATTTAATATATATTCAGCAATCTTTAATGCTAATTTCTTTCCGTTTGGATTACCAGCAGCAAAGCAAAATAAAAATATCGGAACATTTTTCGAGTTTTTAAGTTCAAGGGGATTTTCTGCGACACCTGCAAATATCCCTTTCAATCTTTTTATTAGAAATTTTTTTATAGCAGTAAAATCAGTATTTTTTTTCATACTTTCAATATTCCCAAATAAAGTATAGTAATCTATCGGTGAATAGAATTCCTTGAACCATTCATCAGTACCAAAAACATTATTTAGCCTACTTCTCAAAGAATCACTGATTTGTCCATCACGTCTTAAAAGACGATTTACAGCACTTGCTAAAGGAAATAAATACCATAAATCTATTCCCCGCGTTCTGGCTATCGCCTCAATAGTCTCCCATCTCACTTGTAACCCGTAAGGATCAAGAAAAAGGACAGCCCGACATTTTCTCCAGTCAATAACTTTTAACAATTTTAAAAGTGTCTCGTTTGCCTCTCCTTGAATAACCTCAATTTTATCCGTTTTTTCCGGAAAATCATTTTTTAATTTCAATAAATCTTCATAATGGTCTTGGTTTTTTTCAATAAATATATATTTATGAAATGAAGGCTCAAGCTGTAATGCAATTCGAGCCGAACCTTCAAAAAATTTCTTTTCAATTTCCGAAAGCTCCGGGAATAACATTAATTGCTCGGATTCATTTTCACTTTCATCAACACTCATACGATACCTCGTTCCTGCAAAAGCATCTATGTAATAGAGTTGAAATCCTGTATTTTTTAGAGCTTTCGTATAAGCCCCTAAATATTTTTTTAAAACTGTTAATTTCTTTTCTGTCCAATCTCCTCCAAAAGAGTGATGAATTTCATTCATAAAATATTACCTCTTTCTCTTTTATCATGGTGTTTAAGCGCCATCAAACTTTATAATACTGGGCATTATCCAATTTGTGATACTTTAAAATTAAAAATTGCTTGTGCTACCCTGTTAATTTCATTAACGGTAATATCCCATTTCAGTAAATCTCCGAGTTGAATCGCAATTAGTTTATAACTCATAATCAACGCCTCAGACACTTGAGATCCCTCCCCTCATTTCCTACTAATTAAGCCTTTTTTTATTGACACCTAAATTTTTATAATTTTTTTACAATTTATTCTACATTATTTTTCCGATTCCTTGTTTTGCTTTGCCAAATTTTGTCGATAAAATTTTACATAATTCGACTTTTTTATCTAAAAAATGGCCTATCTTTTAAGAACTTGAGCTGGTATTACTACCAAAAAATAAACTTTCTTAATTTAAGCCCAAGATTTATTTTATCTTAGTTAACCGCGTAGATTTAAAAAAAATTAAACCCATAACTACTGATCCGACAATGTCTTGACACGTGTATATATACGTATTATAATTTACTCAGGAACAACTTATAAGAAAATAAATCTTATAGCGCTGTTGATATATAAATTTCCAGGGAGAAGTTAAATGAAGGCATATTCATCAAGGGAAATAATAGAAATACTTAAAAATGATGGTTGGTTTCTCTATGAAGTTCGGGGAGCACCATCAATTTAAGCATCCTGTAAAGAAAGGAAAAGTTACGGTGCCTCATCCCAAGAAAAATATACCAATAAAAACAGTAAAAAGCATACTAAAACAAGCAGGTATCGAAATTGAATAGTTCACTAATATCCCCTTTCAAAAATCTTAACGGAGGTTGTTATTTATGTATAAAGACTTATATGTGTTTCCTGCCATCTTTGACTATGCCGAAGATGGTATTTCCGTTGAATTCCCTGACCTTCCCGGATGTTTAACCTGTGGTGATAATACGGAAGAAGCTTTAAAAAATGCTAAAGAAGCTCTTGAACTTCATCTGTATGGTATGGAAAAAGACAATGAGCCAATTCCTGAACCAACACCTATAGACAAAATTAAGATTGAATCCAATCAAGTTCTCGTATTGGTAGAAGCCTGGATGCCATTAGTTCGCAGTAAAATGGATAATAAGGCAATTAAAAAAACATTAACTATACCAAAGTGGTTAAACGACCTAGCTGAAAAAAAGAAAATTAATTTTTCTCGTGTTCTCCAGCAGGCCTTGAAGGAACAATTAGGTATAAAAGAACGGGAAATATAACTGTAATTTTAATTTAACTATCTCATGCCAGGCAGTTAGGCCTATGCAAAGGAAATTTTCTATAAAATTAGCAAATGGTAACGGCAATAAATTCGAAAAGTTTAGCGCAAAAACATTAAACCACTTGGTTTTAAAAAAACCAAGTGGCCAACTTGTAGACAAAAGCCATTTTTAAGCTGCAGTGTTTGAAATTTGTGTTTTGTTAAAGGCAAAAATCAACGAAAAAATAAGCATTTGTTAAGGTTGACAGCATACAGAAGACTGTAGAAAAGTTACTTTGTCAACAGTCTGACCACTTGGTTTTAAAAAAACCAAGTTGCTTTTTACACGGATACCATTGATAGCTCAGGATATTGACTCCATAATTTCCCATCCAACAACCCGCCGTTTTTCTGCGTTCCGTATAAAATTATGCCAATGGCCGGGCAGTACAAAAACTCCCTGGCCAAAGATAGTGAGCAAAATTAGCGGCCATTTAATTTGAGCTAAATGTGGTCAATTAGCGTAAGTAGTAACATTTTAATTTAAGTGACATTTCTAGCTATTTTAAAATCTTTTCAATATTCATTTTTGCATAAAGGATTCTGTGGATTTCTACTTCATCTTCAGCAACCACGTAGAACACCAAATAATTTTTTACCGGTAATACTCTATATTCTGCTTCTAGTGATTTAATCGGCTTATATACCCTGCCTGAATAGGGAAATTGGGCAAGCTTTGATATAGAATTGTCAAGAGCATTAACTAAATCCATTGCTGCTTTTGGTGCTTTAAGGGTATCTGCAATATAGTCGATAATATTTATTAAATCTTTTTGCGCTGAAGGCAAATATTTCAATTTATACATCATCAGCATCTACCTTATCAGCAAGTCTTGACCTTAAATCAGAAAATACTTCATCATGCGAAAACCGCTTATTAGTCGTCTTTGCTTCCAACTCTGCTTCCTTAAGTTTGAAATAGATTTCACTTTCAAATAGTTTGCGTTCATAAGCTTCCATGCTCATTACAACCATATCACCGTAACCATTTTTGGTCAAAAACACCGGTTCTCCTGTTTCATGGACAATCCTTGATATCTCGGCAAAATTATTTCTTAAATCCGAAACCGGTCTAATGTGTGGCATATAACCACCCCTTTCTTGATTTATCATAATTTTATCGTAATTATGATATTTAATCAAGAACGATGCTTCAAACTTTGTGATTATCTTGTGAAAATTTCACAAGTCATGGGTTTTCAATATCTGTCCCCCGTTTAAAGCAATAAATCCTTTTAAATATTTTTCTGCACTCTGCTGGCAATGATAACAAATAATATTACTTGGTTTAGGGTTCATATTCATTAAGTATTTTGCTACATTTAAATCACTATCTGCAAAATTAAACCATTCAAAAGCAACATCCCAATTATCCATAAATTTTAATACCTTCCCGGACAATTTTATACTCTAAGGTTGACTTAATTTGCGAACGCTTTAAAAATTCCTCATTACTATAAATTAAAAGGTCAACCGGAACTTTAACTGTTGGGGCCATACACTTAATACGCAAATACAAGTTTTAAATCAACGATAAGATCGTCAAAAATGGATACTCTGATTACATCATCATCAGTATATATCTCTGGTCTGCCATACCTTTTGTTTGCTTGCAAAGTAAATACACTTATGATTTTGCTGTCAGGCTCTACTATCCAATATTCTTTTACACCAAATTTTTCATATAAATTAAATTTTTTATCTTTTCTTGCGGTAGATGGAGATACAATCTCTACAATTAAATCAGGAGCTCCTTTGCATCCCTCAGCATCAAGTTTTGCTTCATCACATACCACCACTATATCAGGCTCAACAACAGTTTTTATATCTTCATCATTTTTTTCATTACTGGAAGGAAGCCTAACACCAAAAGGTGCATGATAGACCTTGCACGGCTTATCTTTAAGATAATTGTAAAACTGATTAAAGATCGCTCCCGAAATTTCCTGGTGAATTCTTGACGGCGGTGCCAGCAAATAAACCTGTCCATCAATTAATTCAATTCTTTCCTCTTCCGGCCAGGTCAAATAATCAACATACGTATATATTTTATCTTTTTTGGGTAATGGCATATTGCCGCCTCCTGTTCCAAGCTTTTACCCCACCAGCATCAGTATATCCTGTGATACTATTATATAGTTGATGTTAATTTTTTACAATATGTACATTTTGCTTTGCCACAGTCGCACAAAAAAACCCAGCTTTACAGCCGGGGCGCTTCCTATCCCTTAATTTTGCGGCCAGTTTTCACTAAAATCATTAAAACCGATTTCTCATTGCTTTTATCTGTTTTATTTTTTCTTTTTGCAAATTCTTTTTAAAAACTTAACCATCCCGGTAAATCCTTCTATAGTTGCTTTTATCCTTTCAAAAACAATTACGAGAACTACTGCGAAAAATAATACTTTGGTTATATAAAATGAAATTGGATCCATCCAGATCACCTTTGACAGAGGTAAAATTTCCATCCCATACTATTTCAATTAACCGCCATCCTCAAAGGTTAGGGACTTTAAAAGAATAGTAGACCTCCCGTGGTGCAAAAACCCTGGACAGCACCAACCTTTATTGTTACCGCTCACACTAATTGACCGCATTTAGCTCAAATTAAGTGGCCGCAAATATTGCTCACTTTATTTGGCCAGGCAGTTTTTTATACTGCCTGGCCATTGGCATAATTTTATACAGAAAATTCATTTTCAATTACTACCTTGACCATACGGTCATCAATAAGCCGTTTCTGTTCGGCTGCAGCTGCCATTAGACAAGCAATGCACAGGTTATTGATTTTCCGGGCAATGCCACCAGCATACTCATAGACCATATCCAAGGCATCATCGGTAAAAATTGCTGAACTTGCCCCGGCTGTCCTGAGATGGTGGGCCACATAGCCTTTTGCTTCCTCCCGTTCCATGGGCGGAAGGTGGTAGCG
>NZ_ATYG01000035.1:0-20756 GCF_000427565.1 Carboxydothermus ferrireducens DSM 11255 | reverse complement strand
GTAAGTCCCCAAAAGATTCAGGAAGCATTAAATTCTCTTACCTTTACTGAAGTTGAAATAAACGGTCAAAAGCTTCTAATCAAAATGCGGCCTACTGAGGTAGCCAATAAGATTTTAAGAGTTTTAAGGATAGCACCACCGAAGAACATAATGCCCCTGGAAGATGCAAAAGAGTTCACCTGGTAGGTGTGTAGGTACAATTTGCGCATCTTCAGGGATAAAAATGCCCATTTTTCAAGGGTTCCAGGATTTTAACTGACAAAGTCGGGAGGTTTTTTTCTGTTTTTAGCGAATATTATTTTATTAGTAAAAACTGGTAAAAAAGGGAGGGTTAAAAGTGGAACCAGAGCGCTTAAAGCGCCGGTTAATTCGGGTGGATTTGTCAACCACGGAAGGAAGGCTTAAATTTATTTTATTGGTTTCCGCACTTATAATAATTATAGCTGCTGGCTCGGTAGGAGCCATTGCTGCAACCATGACGCCGGGATTTTGTAAGTCCTGTCACGAAATGTTGCCGGAGTATGTAACCTGGCAGGCCAGTTCTCACAGCCAGCTTGCCTGTACCAAGTGTCATATCGAACCCGGGGTTGTGAACCTGTTAAAGGAAAAAGTAGGCGCGATGAAGCAGCTTTACCAGCACGTTACCAAAACCTATGAGCGGCCCATCTTTTTACCGGAAGAAAAGGAAATTAAATCGGAAATTTGCTTTCAGTGCCATTCCAACAACCGGGAATATACTATTGCCGGCGATATCATTGTTCCCCACGATAAACACATTAAACGGCATGTGGACTGCACCAAATGTCACTCGGGGGTAGCCCATGCGAAAATTGCCGAGCGGGGTCTGACCGCTACCGGCTCCTTAGCGGCGTGGACACCGGAGCGCGGAAAGAAGGAAATGTCGACAAAATATGTTAAGCCGGAAATGGATAACTGTATTGCCTGCCACTTTAGCCGGGGTGTAACTATCCGCTGTGAAAAATGTCATAAAACCATTAAGACGCCCGACAACCACGCGGCTATTAACTGGATTAACATCCATGGAATTAAAGCGCGGGAGGACTTAAAATACTGTGAGTCGTGTCATAATTACGGCATGAAAATGGTGGCGCTTAACCTGGATAAAGAGCCGGTGGTACAGTATGCCCGGGGTAACCAGTTCTGCCGGAGCTGCCATACCAAGAAACCGATTACCCACTCGAAACCCTGGATGCCCAAACATGGTACCTGGGCCAAGGAAAAGGGCTTTACGAACTGCTTTGTTTGTCACAACAAGAAACCGGGCGAGTCTAAAGAGGGAGCAGCCCAGACCTTCTGCAATAAGTGCCACTGGTTTGAATAAAAACCACCTGCCGTTCACGCGGCAGGTTTTCTTCATTAATTTGGATTTTTCGAGGAAATGTTGTGGTTTATGCCCCGCTATTTTGGCAAAAATTTCAGGTATTTTATGGTAAGATAAATCCGAAAAAAACAGCGGGGGTATCTTATGTCAAAACAAAAAAAACGGCGGGGTATTTTATGGTGGCTTTTAATAACCATCTTTTTTCTTTTGTTTTTAAATTACCTGCAAAAAATTAAGATAACTGACTTTTTACCGGTGGTTACCGAAAGTTCAAAACCCCTTACTCCTTTTTTGGTTATCGAAGC
This sequence comes from Carboxydothermus ferrireducens DSM 11255, assembly GCF_000427565.1. Taxonomy (NCBI): domain Bacteria; kingdom Bacillati; phylum Bacillota; class Clostridia; order Thermoanaerobacterales; family Thermoanaerobacteraceae; genus Carboxydothermus; species Carboxydothermus ferrireducens. The sequence goes on along the minus strand of NZ_ATYG01000035.1, from coordinate 19,109 downwards.
TTACTACCAGGAAAAGTTAGCAAAACCTTGCGGAGTTTTTATTCGGGATGCCAAAATTTATGTTACCGATGGGGCACGAAAAAAGGTTTATGTTTTTGAAACCGATGGCACTCCGGTAGCAAGTTACGGCCAAAAGGGGGAATTTACCTATCCCTGGAGTGTATATGTAGATTCTAAGGGGAATATCTATGTTTCCGATTTAATGGATGGGGTTATCAAGGAAATTGACCCTGAGAGTGGTATAATACGGGAGCTGGGGGCTGAGTTTTTAAAAAGTCCAATGGGTATCTGGATTGAAGGGGATAAAATGTTTGTAGCCGATGCTAACCAAAGAAGCGTTATCCTTATGGATAAAGAGGGTAGGTACCTAAAAACCCTCACAAAAAATGGTGATCTGGTTTCGCCTTCGTATTTACAGGTAGTGGGTGATGAACTTTTTGTTACCGATGCGGCGGCCAATCGCGTAGTTAACGGAAAAATGGAAGAAAGTTTTACCAGAGTTTTTGGGGATGGCTATTTACTCTGTCCCCGGGGAATTGCGGTTTTTGCGGATACGATTGTGGTGGCGAACACCCTTTTAAATCGTATCGATGCCTTTTCGGCAACCGGGAAGTATCTTTGGAGTTTTGGAGAAAAGGGACATGAACTAAATCAGATGTTTTTACCTACGGGGATTGCTTATGCGGAAGAGCTTTTAGCGGTAGCCGATCAGGGAAACGGGCGGGTAGTGGTTTATAAAATCGAGAAATAATTTACCGTTCCGGGATTCTCAGGTTTACACCCCCCTCCAGTCCGGGAAAACTTAGGCTGGAGGGGTTTTTATTTATGTCAAAAAGAATCTTTCTTACGTTAATTTTTTTAATTGCCGGAATGGTGGTGGGGCAGGCCAATTGGCAAAATCTTTGCCCAAGGGGTTAAGCTTTGCCATAAAAAGAGTTACAAAAATTAAAAAAGCGCACAGGAGTGCGCTTTACAAATAATTCGCTCTACATGCAAATTGCCCTGCATAGAAATTAATCATGTACCGGATGGATTACCAGTCCAGATAAGGGTTTGGGGTAAAAGTAGGTGGATTTTTGCGGCATTTTATTGCCTGATAAGGCCACATTGGCTACATCTTCGGCGGTGGGCGCCGGGACTAAAAAGGAATAGGGTGCCTTACTTTCTACAACTTCCGTGAGGCAGTCCTGGGCGTTTCGGGTGTATTTCAAATATTCACCGGAAAGGGTTTCGTTTTCTCCGATGCCCGCGGGTTTTAAGATTAGCTCGTGGAGCACGGTAACCGGCAGGCGGGCAATAACTTCCGGTAGACCCGGTAAAACCCTGGCCGGGTCGTTTTCTTTTAAATAAAGAAGATAAGCTTTATCTTTTAAGCACATACCAAAAACGTACCGTTCCTTTAGCGTTGCAAAACGGTTTAAAATTTCTTTTAATGGTACTTCGACGAAAGTAAAATAGGCCAGAATTTTTTCTAATATTTCGGCCGGAGAATTTTGAGCTTTTAGTACTATCCGGTGGGTTGGCAGGACCAGCAATCCGGGATCGGTAAAGGGGATTAACTGCATTAAAACCCGGTAAGCGTTAATGCCTTTTTTCTCCATTTCCCTGGCATAGGTAAGGGCGGTATCATAACGGTGATGGCCATCGGCAATAAAAAGCTTTTGGTCTTTAAAGTAGCTTTGGGCTTTTAAAAGGGCTTCCGGGTCAACGACTTTATAAAATTTATTTAATCTTCCGCTTTCATCGGTAAATTCAAACATTAAACTTGCCTTTTCCTTTAAAATACTAAAGGCCAAATTTTGGCTGTCATCATATAAAGCCATGATGGGGCTGGTGTTAACCCTGGTTTCCCGCAGAAGATTTAAGCGGTCTTCTTTGGCTTTGGGCAGGGTATTTTCGTGGGGTAAGATTACCCCTTTTTCGTAAGGTTCTACCTGAACGGAAGCAAAAATGCTTTTTCTTGTATAAGATTGTTCCTTCCAGGAAAAGATTTCTTCTAAAAGATATAGAGCTGGAGTTTCTTCCTGAACCAGGATACCCTCGGAAAGCCAATTGTTTAAATAGCTTTTGGCCCGGGTATAACGGTTATTTTCGGAAGTATCATCGGCAAAGGTTTTTCCCAGTTCCAGGCGAATAAAGTTGTATTCGTGTTCGTTATAATATTTTTCCTGTTCCTCCGGGGAAATGATGTCGTATGGAGGAGTTACCAGGTAAGGTAATTGGGAAAAAAGCTCGGGATTATAGTAAATCCCCCGAAAAGCAAAAATACCGGCCATTATTCCGTCCCTCCAAAAAAAAAATAAAATAATTAGCATATAGTTTACACTATTCTTCTTTTTTCGTCCAGCGGTTCAGGTCTCTTTTGTAATATTTGTCCATCGTAGCCTTAAAAATTTCGGAAAGATCGTATCCCAGGGAGTTGGCAAAGCAGGCAATGATAAATAAAATATCCCCTAACTCTTCTTCAATAGAACCGGAGAGCTCTTCCGGTTTTTTCTTTTTTTCGCCAAACCGGTGGTTAACCTCCCGGGCCAGCTCTCCGACTTCTTCGGCAAGTCTTACCACCAAACTCATGGGCGGAAAATAGCCTTCTTTAAATTGACTGACCCACTTGTCGGTTAATTCCTGTACTTCTTTTAAATCCATACATACCTCCTAAAATTCATAAGGTTTAACGATTATCTTTTTAATTTTGGTATCAAAAAGCTTATGGGAATGAGCGGGCCTTATCACCACTGCGGTGTCGGCACCTTCGCCGGTTCCGGCAATGGCGATAACATCTTCGCCGTAAGGAATTAGTCCGGCATCTAACGCCATGATCGCAATTTCCGTTGCTACCTTTACCCCCTGGCCTAAGAGGCGTAAGGATTGGGCAACGATTTCGGACGGGTAAATTCCCTGAAACTTAAACCTGAATGCCCGGTCAATGCCGGCAAAAAGGTGGGTGGTAGTTAGAACTTTAAAGCCTTCGGTAAGAAGCTTTTGCCGGTTTTCCGGAGATAGTTCATCCACTCCCGGGCCGGCAAAGCCTACGTGGTGGGTAACGGCTACCAGGTTAAATTCCCCGGGGTTTAAATATTTTAAAAGTTTAAAGGCGGTGGCGCCGCTGCAGGTAGCAACTACAATGTTATGAATGTTTTGTTCCCGGGCTTCCCGGGCTGCAAGTTCTAAAACAAGGTCGGTATTGTGAGGTCCTGCGGATAATTTCACTTTAATCACTCCTTCTGATTTTTTCTAAGGTTTATTTTGACATAATTTTTTTATTTCAACAATATTATTGGAAAAAAGCGGTTAAGGGAGGGGTATGACTTGGTCTTTTTGCTAAACAGGAAACTTTTATATATAGCGGTTACGTTAATTATCTTTATTTTTGGGATAAAGGTTTATTTAGCTAATGATAACTATCCGGATTTAATAAAAAAGGCTGTTTTGGAGATGGAAAATCTTTCTTCCTACCGGTATACTTCCGAAGTGCGCATCATGGAGGGGGAAAAGGTGGAGTATTTAAGCCGGGTTGAAGGAGTTAAAACCGGGGAGGGTACCTGGGTTAAAGGGGAAATTTTAGAAACGCCGGTGGAGATACTGTGTATTGATAATACCACTTATTTTCGCGATACCCAAACCGGGAGGTGGTTAACTTTTCCGGGAATCAAACTGGAGGAAGCTGAAGCGCTGGTTAATGAGTTAAACCCTTTAAGGGTTTTGGCGTTTAACCGGGTGGAAAATGTCCGGTTTCGGGGTACCGAAAAAATAGACGGGGAAAAATGCCTTGTTTTGGAAGGACGGCCGGATTATCAGCATCCTATTTTAAAACATTTGTATTACGATTATGAAGGAAAATTTTATCTGGCCAAAAAAGATAAAAAATTAAAAAGGGTAGTGTTAAGAGCTAAAAGTCGCTTTAACCAAACGGTAATCCTGGCGGTGAGGATAACCTTTAGTGAAGCCGGAACAGAAGTGAAACTTCCTGCTCCCGGCTAACCTTGCAAAGAGTTTTTACAAGTTATTTCTTGACATTTGTAAATTATTTTTGGTATAATTTCCGCATCAAACTTTAGAAATAACAAAAAATTAGCGGGAGGTATTACTTTGCATCAGGATGTTGCGGAAATTTTAATATCAGAAGAAGAAATTAGGGCTAAAGTCAAAGAACTCGGGCAACAAATTTCCCGGGATTACGCCGGGCAGGATTTGCTGTTGGTTGGAATTTTACGCGGTGCAATGCTCTTTATGTCCGATTTAATGCGGGAAATTGATATTCCGTTGAATATCGATTTCATGGTGGTCTCCAGTTACGGTTCCGGCACTTCCACCAGCGGTGAAGTGCGGGTGTTAAAGGACCTTGACCGCGGGATTGAAGGAAGAAACGTTTTGTTAATTGAAGATATTGTTGATACCGGTCTTACTCTAAATTACCTCACCAAGTACCTTGCCAACCGTCATCCCAAATCTTTAAAAATCTGCACGTTACTGAACAAGCCAAGCCGGAGGCAGATAGAAGTAAAGGTGGATTATAACGGTTTTATCATACCCGATAAATTTGTGGTAGGCTACGGCCTGGATTACAACGAATATTACCGAAACCTCCCCTACATCGGCGTCCTGAAACCGGAGATTTACCGGGAATAATTTTAATTTCACCTACAACCCACCACATACCACTTACCACTTTTAAAGGAGGTTTTTATGGCTTCAAAGGTAATTGTTTTGGATTTTGGCGGACAATACAGTCAGTTAATTGCCCGGCGCATCCGGGAGTTAAAAATATACTGTGAAATGTTACCGTATAATACCCCCCTGGAAAAAATCGTCCAAGAAAACCCAGGGGGGATTGTGTTTTCTGGAGGGCCTTCGTCGGTTTACGGGGAAGGGGCGCCGACGGTAGACCCGGAAATATACCGTTTGAATATTCCCATCCTGGGTATCTGTTACGGAATGCAGCTGATGGCCCACCAGCTCGGGGGCATTGTGCGGCCTGCGGAAGGCAGGGAATACGGCAAAACGCCCCTTTTTATCTTAAATCGGGACAGGCTTTTTGCTGGGTTGGGAGAAACTGAAATTTGCTGGATGAGTCACGGGGATTTTGTGGCAAAAGCCCCCGAGGGATTTTTGGTTACGGCTAAAACCGAGTATACGCCAATTGCCGCTATGGAAAACCGGGAAAGAAATCTTTATGCGGTGCAGTTTCATCCGGAAGTGGTTCATACCCCTAAAGGAAAGGAAATTCTTAAAAATTTCCTCTACGAGATTTGCGGCTTAACTCCCGACTGGACGATGGAATCTTTTGCCCAGAGGGCCATTCGGGAAATCAAGGAACAGGTGGGTAATGAGAAGGTCGTCTGTGCCCTTTCCGGCGGGGTTGACAGCTCCGTGGCAGCGGTTCTGGTGCATAAAGCCATCGGTGATAATTTAACCTGCATTTTTGTGGACCACGGGTTACTGCGCAAAGGGGAGGCGGAAGAAGTTGTCCGCACCTTTAAAGAGCAGTTTCAAATGAACTTAGTTTTTGTGGATGCCAAGGAGCGGTTTTTGGCTAAATTAAAAGGTGTTCGGGACCCCGAACAGAAAAGAAAAATCATCGGCCATGAATTTATCCGGGTTTTTGAAGAAGAAGCGGCCAAACTTGGAGATATCCGTTTTCTCGTCCAGGGGACTTTATATCCGGATGTGGTGGAAAGCGGTACCGCCACCGCTGCTACCATTAAATCCCACCACAATGTGGGTGGTTTACCGGAAGATATGAAGTTTCAGCTTATCGAGCCTTTAAAGTGGCTGTTTAAAGATGAAGTACGAGAATTAGGCCTTGAGCTGGGGCTTCCGGAAAGTATAGTCTGGCGCCATCCCTTCCCGGGACCGGGACTTGCGGTCCGGGTGTTAGGGGAGATAACCGAAGAGAAACTTGCCATACTCAGGGAGGCAGATTACATTTTTATAGATGAATTAAAGAAATCCGGCTGGTACCGGAAAACCTGGCAGGCCTTTGCGGTGCTGCCGAATCTCCAGTCCGTGGGGGTTATGGGGGACGAAAGGACCTATGCCTATACCATAGCGTTGCGAGCGGTGACCAGCGAAGATGGCATGACTGCCGACTGGGTCCGGTTGCCTTATGAGTTGCTGGAAAAAATCTCTGCCCGCATCGTAGGTGAAGTTAAAGGAGTAAACCGGGTAGTGTATGATATCACCAGCAAACCCCCTGCTACTATTGAATGGGAGTAGTAGGGGTTTACTTTTTCATAATTTTACAGGAGGTGTTTTCAATGCACAAAGTTGCGGTGGTTATGGGGAGCGACTCCGACTGGGAGATAGTAAAAAAGGCGGTGGAGGTTTTAGAAGAGTTTGGAGTGGAATACGAAGTTAAGGTGGCCTCGGCCCACCGAACTCCGGATAAAGCCTTAAATTTTGCCCGGACTGCCCGGGAAAAAGGTTTTGGCGTTATAATTGCCGCGGCGGGGATGGCGGCCCATTTGCCGGGAGTCCTGGCGGCGGTGACCACGTTACCGGTGATAGGTTTACCGATTAAAGCTTCCATAGAGGGAATTGATAGCTTACTATCCATTGCCCAGATGCCACCCGGCGTTCCGGTGGCAACGGTTGGGATAAATGCGGCTAAAAATGCCGGGCTTCTGGCGGTGCAAATTTTAAGCTTAAAGGACAAAGACCTTGCGGGAAAACTTCAAGCTTATAAAGAAAAGCTTGCCCGGGAAGTGGAAGAAAAGGAGCAAAAACTATTAGAAAAATTGTCCTAAAACTACTGTTGGAGGTGTCGGGATGATTGCCCGTTATACTTTACCGGAAATGAAAAAACTCTGGTCGGATGAAACCAAGTACCAAAACTGGCTTAAGGTTGAAATTGCGGTAGCGGAAGCGATGGGAGAGCTTGGTTTGATTCCTCTTGAGGCGGCTAAAGTTATTAAAGAAAAGGCCAACTTTGATGTAGCCCGGATCCTGGAAATTGAAAAAACCGTGAAACACGATGTGATTGCTTTTCTAACCAATGTGGCGGAGTACGTGGGAGAGGAAAGTAAGTACATTCATAAAGGTTTAACCTCTTCCGATGTTCTGGATACCGCTCTGGCCCTGCAGTTAAAAGAGGCGGGAGAGCTATTACTTAAAAAGCTTGAAGGAATTTATCAGCGTTTGCTGGAGCTTGCGAATAAGCACCGCTATACGGTGATGATCGGCCGAACCCACGGGGTTCATGCCGAACCGATTACCTTTGGCTTAAAAATGCTTTTGTGGGCTGCGGAAATCGAAAGAGACATGGAGCGGCTTAAAACGGCAATTAAAACGGTAAGCGTGGGCAAGATTTCGGGAGCGGTGGGAACCTATGCCAATGTGCCTCCGGAAGTGGAAAAACGGGTTTGTGAAAAATTGGGTTTAACTCCCGAGAAAGTTTCCACCCAGATTATCCAGAGGGACCGGCATGCCGAGTTTGTCTTAACCCTGGCTTTAGTCGCTACCACTTTTGATAAATTTGCCACCGAAATCCGAACACTACAGCGGACCGAAATCTTGGAGCTGGAAGAGCCGTTTACCGAAGGGCAAAAAGGTTCTTCGGCAATGCCCCATAAAAGAAATCCGGTATTATGCGAGCGGATTTCCGGGCTTGCCCGGGTAGTGAGAAGCTATGTGGTGGCGGCGCTGGAAAATGTCGTTCTTTGGCAGGAGCGGGATATCAGCCACTCGTCGGCGGAGCGAATGATTTTACCCGATGCAACTTCCACCCTTTACTACATGATGCACGTTTTTCGCGAAGTTATCGATAACCTAAATATCTATCCGGAACGGATGGAAAGGAATTTAAACCTTACCGGCGGTTTAATCTTTTCCCAGAGGGTGCTTTTGGCTTTGGTGGAAAAAGGAATATTACGGGAAACCGCTTATAAAATTGTGCAGCGGAATGCGATGACCGCCTGGAAAACGGGCAAAAGCTTTAAGGAGCTGTTACTTTCCGATGAAGAGTTAACCAAACTGTTAACACCCGAAGAGATTGCCGAGTTATTTGATTATAATTACCATTTAAAATACGTGGATGAAATCTTTAAAAGATTTGGTTTATAGGGGAGGTATGAAAATGGAGAAAAAGTTTCTTTATGAAGGTAAGGCCAAAATTGTTTATGCCACCGAAAACCCCGATGAAGTGGTAGTGTACTACAAAGATGCGGCTACCGCCTTTGACGGTAAGAAAAAAGGAGAGATAGAAAATAAGGGCTACTTAAATGCCCAAATTTCCGCTTATATTTTTAAGTATTTAGAAAAGCAGGGTATTAAAACCCATTTTCTTGAATTAGTTGGGGAGCGGGAACAGCGGGTCAAAAGGCTTTCCATTATTCCGGTGGAAGTGGTCGTTCGCAATATTGCTGCGGGCTCCCTTTCCAAACGGCTGGGGCTTCCGGAAGGGACTGATTTACCTTTTCCGGTGGTGGAGCTTTACTACAAAAACGATGAATTAGGAGACCCGATGATAAACCATTATCACGTGCAGGCGTTAAATCTGGCTACCCCGGAGGAAATAAAGTATATGGAAGATACCGCTTTAAAGGTCAATTCTTTATTAAAGGAATTTTTTGACTCGCTTAATATTTTGTTGGTTGATTTTAAGCTGGAATTTGGAAGATTTAAAAAGGAAATTCTTTTAGGTGACGAAATATCGCCGGATACGTGCCGGTTCTGGGATAAAGATACCCGGGAAAAGCTCGATAAAGACCGGTTTAGAAGGGATTTAGGGGGAGTAACCGAAGCCTATGCGGAAATTTTAAAGCGAATTAAGGAGAAAGCGGAATAGGAGGGAAATCATGGCGATAGCCCGTGTAATCGTGGAATTAAAGCCCGGGGTTTTGGACCCTCAGGGGGAAGCGATTAAAAATTCCTTGCATGCTCTCGGGTATGAAGAAGTAAAAAAGGTAAGGGTTGGCAAGTTTATTACCTTAGAAGTTGAGGGAAATGACTTAAAGGAAATAGAAGAAAGAGTTAAGGAAATGGCCGATAAGCTTTTAGCCAATGTAGTTATTGAAAAATTTACGGTGCAGGTGGAGGGTTAAGATGAGGTTTGGGGTGGTGGTTTTTCCGGGCTCCAATTGTGATGCCGACTGTTTTCACGTCTTAAAAAACGTCTTTGGCCGGGAGACGGTGTATATCTGGCATAAAGAGGATAATTTTGATGTTGACTGCATTGTTCTGCCCGGTGGCTTTTCCTACGGCGACTATTTGCGGGCCGGGGCGATTGCCCGTTTTAGCCCGGTGATGAAAAAAGTGGTAGAATTTGCTAATACCGGAGGTTTGGTTATCGGTATCTGTAACGGTTTTCAAATCCTTTTAGAAGCGGGGCTTTTACCCGGTGCCATGCTTAGAAATAAAAGCATAAATTTCCGGTGCCATGATGTTTACCTGCGGGTGGAAAATGCCAGTACTCCCTTTACCAGTAAAGCGCATGAGGGACAGGTGCTGAAAATTCCCATTGCCCACGGGGAGGGTAATTATTACTGCGAGCCGGATACATTAAAAAAGCTTATTGCCAACGGACAGGTGGTGTTTCGGTATTGTAATTCCCGGGGGGAAGTGACCGAGGATGCCAATCCCAATGGTTCCCTTTACAATATTGCGGGAATCATTAACGAGAGAGGTAACGTCCTCGGCATGATGCCCCATCCGGAGCGCTGCTCGGAGAAAATCCTGGGGGGAGAGGATGGCAGGGTAATCTGGGAATCGATTATCGCGTACTTGGAGAGGGGGGCTAACCGTGGCTAAGTGGCGGGAGATGGGATTAACCGACGAAGAATACCGGCGAATTGTCGAGTATCTGGGACGCGAACCAAATGAAGTGGAACTGGGCATGTGTGCGGTGATGTGGTCGGAGCACTGCAGCTATAAAAGTTCCAAAATTCATTTAAAAAAGCTTCCCACCAGGGGTCCGGCGGTGGTGCAGGGGCCAGGGGAAAATGCCGGAGTGGTCGATATTGGTGACGGACTGGGAATTGCCTTTAAAATTGAAAGCCATAACCACCCGTCGGCCATCGAGCCCTACCAGGGAGCGGCAACGGGAGTTGGGGGAATAATCCGGGATATCTTTGCCATGGGAGCGCGGCCGATAGCCCTTTTGGATTCCCTGCGTTTTGGCAAACTTGACTCTCCCGGGGTTCGCCACCTTTTTACCGGCGTGGTGGCCGGGATTGCGGGCTACGGTAACTGCATCGGGATTCCTACGGTGGCGGGGGATGTTTATTTTCAGGAATCGTACGAAGAAAATCCTCTGGTAAATGCGATGTGTGTGGGCATCGTGGAGCTTTCCAAACTGAAAAAAGGTGTAGCAACGGGGGTAGGTAATCCTGTTCTTTTGGTGGGAGCGACTACCGGGCGCGACGGGATTCACGGAGCCACCTTTGCTTCCGAAGAGCTGTCCCATGACGGGGAGGATAAAAGGCCTTCGGTGCAGGTGGGAGACCCCTTTATGGAAAAGCTTTTACTGGAAGCATGTCTGGAGGCTCTGGAATACGGTCACATCGTTGGCATGCAGGATTTGGGCGCCGCCGGGCTTACCAGCTCCTCTTCGGAAATGGCCGCCCGGGGGAAATCGGGTATCCGGCTTTACCTGGACAGGGTACCCCTCCGGGAAGAGGGGATGACCCCTTACGAAATTATGCTTTCCGAATCCCAGGAACGGATGCTTTTAGTGGTGGAAAAAGGGTATGAGGACGAGATAATCAAAATCTTTAAAAAGTGGGATTTAAATGCGGTGGTGGTGGGAGAAATTACCGATGGCGAGGAAATCGAGGTGTTTTTTGGCGGGGAATGCGTGGCAAAACTTCCCTACCGCTTACTAACCGAGGAGGCTCCCGTTTACGACCGCCCATACGTAATTCCTGAAGTTACAAGCGTTCAAAAAATGGACCCATCAGAAATAGAGTGTGGCAGGGCTCTGCGCCGGCTTTTACAAAACCCCAATATTGCCAGGAAAAGTTATGTGTACGAGCAGTACGACCATCAGGTGGGGGTTAATACGGTGGTTAAACCCGGTTACTCCGATGCCGCAGTTTTAAGAATCAAGGGCACGAAAAAGGGCATTGCTGTAAAAACCGACGGCAATGGCCGCTATGTTTACCATAATCCCCGGGAAGGGGCTAAACGGGCGGTGTTAGAGACGGCTTTAAATTTGGCGGTTACCGGGGCAAAACCTCTGGGTCTTACCAACTGCTTGAACTTTGGCAACCCGGAAAAGCCGGAAATTATGGGGCAGTTTGTGGAAGTAATTGCGGGGATGAAGGAAGCGTGTGAAATTTTAAATATTCCCGTAACCGGCGGCAACGTTAGTTTTTACAACGAAACCGGTGAAAAAGCTATTTACCCTACACCGGTTATCGGGATGGTGGGTTTAATTGACGATCTGGAAACAGGACTTATTCCCATGGCTTTTCAGACCGAGGGAGATTTAATTTACCTCCTGGGTGAACCAACCGGGGAGCTCGGGCAAAGCGAATTTTTAAAGGAGTTTTTTGGGGACGTTCTGGTTCCGGTACCACCGGTGGACCTTCAGGAGGGGAAAAGGATAATCGAGCTTTTACCCTTGTTAAAAAAGCAAGGACTTATTAACTCTGCTCATGATGTTAGCGATGGCGGTTTGGCGGTTTCCCTTTGTGAGGCAGCCTTTGCCGGGGAGCTGGGGGTAAACATCGATTTTACCACTTCCCTTCTGCCGCAGGAGATGCTTTTTTCGGAAAAAGTTGGCCTGGTAATAGTTTCGGTTTCGCCGGAAAGAGAAGAGGAGTTTGTAAAGGCAGTAAAAAATGCCGGGGTTTTTGTTTTAAAGCTTGGCCGGGTGAACGGGAAGGATGAGATAGAAATTTGCCTAAACGGTCAGAGGGTCATCAAAGAAAAGCTATCGGAGTTAAAAGCCTTGTACGAGGGGGGCCTAAGTTGGGCTTTGAAATAAGAGAAGAGTGCGGGGTGTTTGGAATTTATGCCCCGGGGCATGATGTGGCCCGGCTTACCTACTGGGGGCTTTTTGCCCTGCAGCACCGGGGACAGGAAAGCGCGGGAATTGCGGTAGGCGATGGCAGGGATATAAACCTTCACAAGGGCATGGGGCTGGTGGCGGAAGTTTTTAGCGAGGAGAAATTAGACGGGTTAAAAGGATTTGTGGCCGCCGGACATGTACGCTATTCGACCACCGGGGCCAGCGTGCCCATAAATGCCCAGCCATTGGTATTTCATTATAAGTTGGGAAAAATTGCTTTAGGACATAACGGCAATCTCGCCAACGTTTTGGAGTTAAAGAAAAATCTTCTGTCCCGGGGGGCAATTTTTCAGACCACTACCGACAGCGAAGTGATTTTAAATGTTATTGCCCAGTACGCCCAGACGGATTTGGTGGAAGGTATTTTAAAGGCGATGGTGGATTTAAAGGGAGCGTATTCTTTGGTGATTATGACCGAGAACCAATTAATAGGGGTGCGCGATCCCTGGGGTTTTAGGCCTTTGGTTTTGGGGAGATTTTACAACGGTTATGTTTTAGCTTCCGAGTCGGCAGCCCTTGATACCATTGGCGCTGAGCTTATTCGGGATGTGGAGCCGGGGGAAATTATCGTAATTGACGAAAACGGCCTTAAAAGTTATAAATTCCTGCAGGGCATGAAGCATTCCTTTTGCATTTTTGAATTCATCTATTTTGCCCGACCGGACAGCATTATTAATGGCTATCATGTAAACACCGTTCGCCGGAAAATGGGACAGGTTTTGGCCAAGGAATACCCGGTAAAAGCGGATTTGGTGGTGCCGGTGCCGGATTCGGGTACCGCCGCAGCCCGGGGGTATGCGGAGGCATCGGGGATACCTCTGGAAGAGGGGTTAATGAAAAACCGTTATGCCGGCCGCACTTTTATCCGGCCGAGCCAAAGAGAACGGGAAATTGGCGTGAAGTTAAAGCTAAACCCTATCCGGGAGGTTTTAAAGGACAAAAAGATTGTGGTTATTGATGATTCGATTGTCCGGGGGACGACCAGCAAGCAGATTATCGAGCTTTTAAGAGATGCCGGGGCCAGGGAAATTCATTTATTGTTAAGTTCGCCGCCGTTTATTCGCTCCTGTTACTACGGTATTGATATTTCCCGTGACGATGAATTAATTGCGGCAAAATATTCGGTTGAGGAAATAAAAAACTATCTTGGGGCCGACGGACTTTATTATTTGTCTTTAGAAGGCTTACTTGGGATTTTTAAGGAACGGGATTTTTGTCTTGCTTGCTTTACCGGGGATTACCCGGTACCGATAAATTAATGGTGGGGGTAAGACCATGGAGGAGTTAACGTATAAAGCCGCCGGGGTCGATATCGATGCCGGCATGGATGTAGTCCGGCGCATTAAATCGGAAGTGGAGAAAACTTTAAACCCAAATGTTCTGGCCGGCATTGGCGGTTTTTCCGCCCTGTATCGCCTGGATGTAACCGGTTATAAAGAGCCGGTGCTGGTTTCGTCTACCGATGGTGTGGGAACTAAGCTTAAGATCGCTCAGGCCCTGGGAAAATACGACACCATAGGCATTGATTTGGTAGCGATGGTGGTTAACGATTTACTCACTGTGGGAGCTAAACCGCTGTTTTTCCTGGATTACGTTGCGGTGGGCAAGCTAAATCCGGAGCAGGTGGCCGACTTGGTGAAGGGAATGGCGGAAGGCTGCCTTGAGGCAGACTGCGCCCTGGTTGGGGGAGAAACGGCGGAAATGCCCGGGGTTTACCATCCAGGAGATTTTGATATTGCCGGCTTTGGTGTGGGGGTTGTGGAAAAAAGCAAGATAATCGATGGAAGTTCCGTTAAAGCCGGTGATGTTATAATTGGCGTTGCTTCCTCGGGGATCCACAGTAACGGCTTAAGTCTTGCCCGAAAAGCTCTCCTGGAGTACGGTAAATATCATCTTACCGATTATGTCGAAGAGTTTGGGAAAACCCTGGGGGAAGAACTTTTAACTCCTACCCGGATTTATGTAAAGCCGGTACTTGATTTAATGCAAAGGGTGGAGATAAAAGGCATGGCCCATATTACCGGCGGCGGGATTTTAGATAATCTTCCCCGGGTTTTACCGGAAAAGGTAGAGGCGCGGATAACCGTAAACTGGGAAATACCAAAAATTTTTAAATTAATTGAAAAGGCCGGGAATGTGCCGCGAAGGGAAATGTGGCGGACATTTAACATGGGCATTGGTTTTATTTTAATCGTGGAGGAGGCAAAGGTTCAGGAAGCAATTAAAACGTTAGAGAGTTTTAATTATAAGGCATGGGTAATTGGAGAAATCACCGCTGGGGAGCGCAGGGTGATTATTAATGAATAGGGAGGAAGAAAATGTTAAACTTAGGGGTTTTGGCTTCGGGGCGGGGGAGTAACTTTCAGGCGATTATTGATGCGGTAAAAGGGGGAGTTTTGCCGGCAAAAATTAAAGTGCTGGTGACCGATAATCCTGAAGCATACGCTATCGAACGGGCCAGGCGGGCGGGTATACCCTGGCATTACTTTGACCCTAAAGGTTTTAAAAATAAAGAGGAATACGAAAAGGAGATAGTGAAAACCTTACTTTCCTATGAAGTTGATACGGTGTGTCTTGCGGGCTACATGCGGTTAATAGGTAAAACTATCCTTACAACTTTTCCTATGAGAATTATTAATATCCATCCGGCGCTGCTACCGGCATTCCCCGGGCTTCATGCCCAAAAGCAGGCTCTGGATTACGGGGTGAAAATTGCCGGCTGTACCGTGCATTTTGTCGATGAGGGGATGGATACCGGCCCCATTATTTTGCAGGCAGCGGTTCCGGTGTACGATGACGACAGTGAGGAAAGCTTAAGTGAGCGGATCTTAGAACAGGAACACCGGATTTTGGTAGAGGCGCTTAGGCTTTTAAGTGAAAACCGCTTATTGGTAGAAGGACGGCGGGTAAGAATCTTGCCGGACGGAGGTGAAGGACATGGGAAGTAAGCGGGCTTTAATTTCTGTTTACGATAAAAGGGGTATAGTGGAATTTGCCGGGAAATTAGTCGATTTAGGCTTTGAAATAATTTCTACCGGGGGAAGTTATAAAGTTTTAAAAGAGGCCGGTATCCCGGTAACGTATGTAAGTGAGATTACCGGTTTTCCGGAAATTTTAGAAGGACGGGTAAAAACTTTGCATCCGGCAATTCACGGGGGTATCCTGGCCAAAAGAACGGAGGAGCATTTAAAGGAAATTTCAGCTTTAGCGATAAAGCCTATTGATTTGGTGATAGTAAACCTGTATCCCTTCCGGGAAACGGTAGCGCGGGGAGCTGACCAGGACGAAATCATTGAAAATATTGACATAGGTGGCCCCACTTTAATCCGGGCAGCAGCCAAAAACCACCGGTACGTTACGGTGGTGGTCGATCCGGAAGATTATGCGGAAGTGGTCGTATATTTGAAAAAAGGAGAGGTGCCGCCTGACGTCAGGGAAAGGTTAGCTTTAAAAGCGTTCCGCCATACCGCCAGTTACGACATTGCTATTGCCAATTATTTTGCGGGAAGGTTAGAGGATGGTGGTTTTCGGAAAAAATTATATATTGAAGCGGAACAGGTGGAAATGCTGCGGTACGGGGAAAATCCCCACCAGCGGGGAGCGGTTTACCGGGTGGAGGGGTCTTTTGGACTGGTTGATGCGGAAATTTTAAACGGTAAAGCCATGAGCTTTAATAATTACCTTGATGCCGATGCAGCGTACCGGTTAATCGGGGAGTTTCGTGAGCCGGCGGCAGCCATAATCAAGCACACCGTACCCTGCGGTGTGGCTACCGGGGAAAATTTAAAGGAAGCTTACGAAAAAGCGTATGCCGGTGATCCGGTGTCGGCTTACGGGGGAATTGTTGCTTTTAACGGTGCGGTTGATGAAAAGGTGGCTGAGCTTTTGGTTCGGCATTTTTACGAGGTAATAATTGCTCCGGACTTTTCCGATGAAGCCTTAAAAATCTTGCGGGAAAAGAAGAATTTACGGGTTATAAAGGCAAAACCGCTTGCTTTAGAGGAACTTAATTTAAGGCAAATTAGCGGAGGACTGTTGCTTCAAGAAAATGATGGGAAGCTTTATGAAGAATTAAAGGTGGTAGCGGGTAAGGATTTAACCGAAGGGCAAAGGGAAGATATAGTTTTTGGTTTAAAAGTAGTGAAATACGTTAAATCCAATGCCGTAGCTGTGGTAAAGGACGGGATGCTTTTGGGAGCCGGCGGTGGGCAGACCAGCCGGATTGATGCGGTAAAAATTGCTTTAAATAAAGCCGGGGAAAGAGCCCGGGGAGCGGTGGTGGTTTCCGATGCCTTCTTCCCCTTTGCCGATTCCATCGAGGAACTGGCCAAAGCGGGGGTTTCGGTGGTAGTAGAGCCGGGAGGAGCGGTGCGCGACCAGGAAGTAATCGAAGAAGCGGCAAAAAGAAATGTAACTCTCGTTTTTACGGGAGTAAGGCATTTCTTACATTAGGAGGGGTAATGGATGAAGGTTCTGGTAGTGGGAAGTGGCGGCCGGGAGCATGCTATAGTAAAAAAGCTTAAGGAAAGTCCAAAAGTTACGGAGGTATTGGCCGCTCCGGGTAATGCCGGTATAGCCCGGGAGGCGCGGGTGGTACCGGTGGAAGTGGATAACCTATCGGGGCTTTTGGAAATTGCCCTGCGGGAGAAAGTGGATTTAACGGTGGTGGGACCCGAGCTTCCCTTAACTCTGGGGATTGTCGATTATTTTAACGAACATGGTCTTTTAGTCTTTGGCCCCGGCCGGGATGCGGCCCAAATTGAGGGCAGTAAAAGTTTTGCCAAGGAACTGATGCGGGAAAACGGTATTCCTACGGCTTTTTATGAAACTTTTACCGATTATAACGAAGCCAGGGAGTACGTTTACCGGAAAGGGGTGCCGATAGTCATTAAAGCCGACGGCCTGGCGGCGGGTAAAGGGGTTTACGTTTGCCAGGAGTTGGAGGAAGCGGTAAAAGCTTTAAACGATATTTTCGTTAAGCGGATTTTTGGCGCTGCGGGAAATAAAGTGGTCATTGAAGAATATCTCGAGGGGCAAGAGGTTAGCGTCCTCGCTTTTACCGATGGGGAAACGGTGGTGCAAATGGTGCCGGCCCAGGACCATAAAAGGGTGTTTAACAACGATCAGGGACCCAATACCGGGGGAATGGGAGCCTATGCCCCGGCTCCCGTATATACTCCGGAAATTGCCGAAAGGGTCCAGCGGGAAATCCTGCTGCCCACATTAAAGGGGCTTAAAAGGAGAGGAATAACCTACCGGGGAGTTTTGTATGCGGGGCTTATCTTAACCAGGGAGGGGCCAAAAGTTTTGGAGTTTAATGCCCGCTTTGGTGATCCCGAAACCCAGGTTATCCTGCCCCTGTTAAAAACCGATTTGGTAGAGATTATGCTGGCGGTGGTGGAAAAAAGGCTTTCCGCGGTAAACATCGAATTTCTGCCCAAGGCCTGTGCCACGGTAGTATTGGCTTCCGGCGGATATCCCGGAAAATACGAAACCGGCAAAGTTATCCATGGTCTTGACCGGCTACCGCCGGGGGTGGTGGCGTATCATGCCGGAACCGCTTTCAATGGGGATGATATTGTTACCGCCGGAGGCCGGGTATTAAATATAACGGCGGTAGGGGATACCCTCAAGGCGGCCGTAGAACTTGCCTATGAAGGAGTTAAGGCCGTATCCTTTGAAGGGATGCACTACCGCACCGATATTGGCCAAAAAGCTTTGAAATTACAATAGGGCTGTTATTCAATTCGATAATTACTTACTTCCTCCGAAGCCATAGGTATAACCTCTATGGCTTCTTTATTTTTCGGATTATTTGCCCGGTAAAAAACCACGGAAACTTTCTGCTCCTTGGGGCAGTCGGCATAGCGGGCGGTAATCCGGGCTGCTGTTTTAAGCGCTACATAGGAAATATCATTTCCGGTTAACACTGCCAGGGGACCCTTAAAATTTTGCACCCGCATTAAAATGTCACGATCTTTGGCCGATGCTTTTAAAGCTTCGTTTTCCTCGTGGTTGCGGCCGACTATGAGCTTTGCCCCGTGACTTAACCTAAACTGGCGGCCGATATTTAGCCTTTTGATTTCTCTTAAATCGTACTGGCCGTGGGTGATTAAATCCTTAAGCTTTTTTCCGTATTCGACCTGGGTTAAAAGGCAACCCCCGGCGGGGGAAGGATAATTTTGGATTCCCAGTTCTCTGGCTAAAGCCATCTGGGGCTTGCGGTTACGGCCGGAAAAATCCAAAAGTTTTTCCCGGTCGATTATCCCCAGACGTTCCGGCAAAGTGGGGGGAAGGTTTTTGGCGGTAAGCGGCCTTACCAAGATATCTTCTACTCCCGCTTCTCTGGCGGTTTGTTGCATCGAGTGGCGCATCTGGGATTTCGGCCTTTGTCCCAGCACTTCGCCGCTTATTAAAAAAGAAGCGTTGTATTTGGGCAAAAGTTCTTTGGCTTTTTTTAACATGAAGGCCCGGCAGTCAATGCACGGGTTCATCGCTTTTCCGTAACCGTATTTTGGTTTTAAAATTATTTCCAAATAATCGTCGCCCAGCGGTTCTAAAATTAGCGGTACTCCCAATTCTTTGGCTTTCTCTTTGATATATTCAGTTTTTACTTCTGAAACGAAAGGATTTATAAAATGAAGAGCGGTAACATCGGCACCGGCTCTTTGAGCAACTTTGATTGCCAGGATACTGTCAAGACCGCCGGAAAAGAGTGCTAAAGCACGGTTGTTCATGATAATGCCTGGTCATCCAAACTGTGCAAGACTGCACCAGTTTAGAAGGTTGGGGTATTTATTGTCCGCCTTTCAGACTGTCCCAGCCCCAACTGGCGGTATTTGGAACAGCCATAGCCCCTGCCCCAAGAAGCAGGAACTCGCCGTGGCCATTCAGCCACCTTCTCCCATACCGCTGACAAGTATTCTCTTAAGCGGCGACAGGTCACGATATAATGGCCTGTCAAGGAGAGCTCCGGTCAGGAGGGCTACCCGCAAAACTCGCCACGGTTTGTACGGTAAGGTTTTCCCCTTTACCGCAGTACCTTCATTCCTTCCTTCGGTTAATGAAGATACCGACCGTGACTTGCTTTGCAGGCTTT
>NZ_ATYG01000034.1:0-21731 GCF_000427565.1 Carboxydothermus ferrireducens DSM 11255 | reverse complement strand
ATTACTACCCCTTCAACCTCTCCCCCTATTTGCCGGGCTAAAGTTACCATCTCAAAGGTTACTTTCTTTAACTTACCTTCCCTTTGCTCTGCTACTACCCATACTTTACCCATTAGCTCCACCCCCTATATTACCTTGGCTTCTTCCCGTAAGGCTTTAACTAACTTGGCTACCGCTACCGCCGGCTCATCGGTGAAGATTTTCCCCGCCTGCTTGCCTTTGGGAAGAAAGATTTCTTTTATCTCTACCTTGGGCGTGGCGTTTAACCCCAGGTCCGCGGCGTTTATGACCTTTAATTCTTTTTTCTTGGCCTGCATGATGCCTTTCATGGAAGGATACCGCGGTTCATTTAACCCCCGCTGGGCGGTGACAAGGGCCGGCAGGGGTACTTCTACCACTTCGGTGCCACCTTCGATTTCCCGGTGGCCGGTAATCTTGCCTTCCTCTACTTCTAATTTGGTGACAAGGTTGATTTGTGGTAAGCCTAAAATCTCGGCTACCCGTACCCCTACCTGGGCGGAACTGTCGTCAATGGCCCGCCAGCCGGCTAAAATAAGGTCGTATTCCATTTGCTGCAGCACTTTCGCCAGTACTTCGGCTACCACGCTTTCATCTAACTGCAGGCCGTCGGTTTTGACCAGTACCGCCCGGTCGGCTCCCATGGCTAAGGCCTGCCGTAACGCTTCCTGGGCCCTATCACTCCCCGCCGATACTACCACTACCTCCCCCTGCCCAAGTTTTTCCTTAATCCTTAGTGCTTCTTCTACTGCAAATTCGTCGTAGGGGTTAATGATTAAGGTTACCCCGCTGTCGTCAATTTTCCCGTCCTTTAATACTATCTTGGCTTCGGTGTCAAAGGTTTGCTTTAAAAGAACTACTAATTTCATAAAGTTAAATCCCCCCCTGAAAGAATTAATTACAATATATTTAACTTTTTTGCTTGAAACTTAAGTTCGTCTCTGAAATCGGGATGGGCTATGTTTATTAGTGCTTTAGCTCTTTCTCTGTAGGTCTTTCCCCGAAGTTTAGCTACACCAAATTCCGTTACAACATAATCAACATCGTTTTTGGAATTGGTAACTATAGCTCCCGGTTTTAATGTGGGAACAATTTTGGAAATCTGTCCGTCTTTTGCCGTAGAATAAAGGGCAATTATACCTTTACCCCCGGGAGAATACAAAACCCCACGGGCAAAGTCTGCCTGACCGCCGCTACCGCTGTAAATTTTTGTGCCTATACTTTCGGATGCACATTGCCCCCATAAATCAATTTCTATTGTTGTATTGATGGAAACCATTTTTTTGTTTTGACCAATCACCCATGGATTATTGGTATACGAAACAGGGTGCATTTCAACCATTGGGTTGTTATTTAAAAACTTATAAAGTTTTTTGGAACCAAAGGCAAAGGTACCAATTATTTTATAAGGATGAAGTGTTTTAGCCCGTCCTGTAACCACACCCGCTTCTACTAAATCGACCATGCTGTCGGTAATCATCTCGGTATGAATGCCCAAGTCGCGTTTGTTTAATAAGAGTTTTGCAACTGCGTTGGGTATAGCACCAATTCCCAACTGCAGAGTTGATTCATCTTCCACCAGTTCAGCAATAAACTCACCTATCCGGTAATCTTCCGGTTTGAGATCTTCCGAAGGAAGTTCGGGAAGCTCTCGCTTGCTTTCAATTAAAAAATCTATTTCGGAAATATGCACTATTCCTTGTCCCAAAGTCCTTGGCATATTCGGATTTACTTCAACTATTACTTTTTTGGCTTTTTTAAGAGCGGCCAGCGAATAATCCACCGATGTTCCCAGGCTAAAAAAACCATGTTCATCCATGGGCGAAACCGTTGTCATAAAAACATCGACATCCAAATAATCCTGAATAATTCGGGGAACATCATGAAAGTGACAAGGAACTGCCTCGGCATACCCCTGATGTATTAACTCCCGGACCGGTTTGCCAGCGAAAAATGATATGTGCTTTATGTTATCGCTCAGCTCTGGTTTTAAGTAAGATGGAGAATGGATGGGCAGTATTTGGTAAACTTTAACTCCTTTTAATTCCAAAGCTTTTTTGCCTAAACCTTCCAAAAGAAGTAATGGTTCTGCTGCACCAAGGGAAACCACAATATTATCGTTATCTTTTATCAAAGAAAGGGCGTGGTCCACATCTACCAGTTTTTTTTGGTATTCTGCTGAAGGTGTTGCTGGCATTAGGCTCCTCCTCTGCTTTAGTTTTATACAGGATTATTATACCAATTAAAACTCCTTTAAGATATACGAAGAAATGACTATTCTTTGCACTTCACTGGTACCTTCATAAATTTCGGTGATTTTAGCATCTCTCATCATTCGTTCTACAGGATATTCACGGGTATAACCATAACCTCCAAAAATTTGCACGGCTTTGGTAGTTACTTCCATTGCCGTTTCCGAAGCAAAAAGTTTGGCCATTGCCGCTGCTTTACCATAGGGCAGATTGTTTGATTCAAGCCAGGCAGCATGATAAACTAACAACCTTGCAGCCTGGATTTTAGTCGCCATATCCGCTAAAACAAAACTTACTCCTTGAAATTCAGCTATGGGCTTACCAAACTGGGTTCTTTCCTTGGCATATTTCACTGCAGCTTCGTAAGCTCCCTGGGCTATACCTACAGCCTGAGCAGCAATACCAATGCGTCCGCCATCTAAAGTAGATAAGGCAATTTTAAACCCCTGACCTTCCTCTCCTAAAAGATTTTCTTTGGGAATTCTGCAGTTTTCAAATACTAACTCCACCGTTGGAGAGGAACGAATGCCTAACTTCTTTTCTTTCTTACCGAAAGAAAATCCCGGGGTACCTTTTTCAACAATAAAAGCGGAAATTCCTCTGTGTCCTTTAGATCTATCAACAGTGGCAAAAACTACGTAGATTTCCGCTTCCCCGCCATTCGTTATGAAAATTTTTGACCCGTTTAAAATGTAATAATCGCCATCCCGGACAGCAGTAGTTTTTAGGGAACCGGCATCGCTACCGGCAGAAGGCTCGGTGAGACCAAAAGCACCAAGTTTTTCTCCCAAAGCCAGTGGTTTTAAATATTTTTGCTTTTGTTCTTCCGTACCGTATTTATAAATGGGGAAACTACCTAAAGAGACATGGGCGGATAACGTTACTCCAGTGGAGGCGCAAACCCGGGAAAGTTCTTCTACTGCTATGGCATAAGCAATGTAATCCATGCCGGCCCCACCGTATTCTTCCGGCCAGGGAATGCCTGTTAATCCCAATTCGGCCATTTTCTTAAAGATTTCCCGATCAAATCTTTCTTGTTCGTCCCTTTCGGCTGCTGAAGGTGCTACTTCTTTTTCGGCAAAATCTCTTACCGTTTGCCGTAATAATTCATGTTCTTCCGATAACCGAAAATCCACAATAACCCCCTCCTTAAAATATTAATTTTCTTGCAATTAAAATTTTTAGCAAAATTAATGCCATTTAAAAACCAATTAAAATAAGAAAAAATTAAATAACTACCGTATACAAATGTTTACGTATTGTAAACATTTATTTACATATCAATCATTCATCTCCAAAACTTATACCTATTGCTTTAGCGGTTACAATTAATTCTGAATCAACGGGAACTAATTTTAATTTTTTTATTCCTTCGCTTAAAGGCACCGTAGTTACCCTTCCCCCTAAAAAGGCAACCATGACATTATAATTACCCTGAAGCCATGTATTTACTGCAGCAACCCCAAAGCGAGTTGCCAGGATGCGGTCAAAGGGTGTAGGACCTCCACCCCTTTGCAGGTGACCTAAAACCGTTACCCTGCTTTCCAAGCCCGTACAGCGGCTTAAATGGTCAGCTACTACCTGGCCAATTCCCCCCAAACGGGCCGGATCGGTACTTTCCTTAACATATCTTGCAATTACCCTTTCCCCACCTTCGGGATAGGCTCCTTCAGCAACCACCACGATGGAAAAATGCTTTCCTTCGGCTTTTCTTTGCTGAATTTTTCGGCAAACAGCATCCCAGTTAAAGGGAATTTCGGGGATTAAAATAACATCTGCACCTCCGGCCAGTCCCGAATATAAGGCAATCCAGCCGGCATACCGTCCCATAACCTCTAAAACCATGATCCGGTGGTGGGATTCAGCTGTGGTGTGAAGCATATCAAGAGCTTTGGTTGCGGTCCTTACCGCACTGTCAAAGCCAAAGGTAAAATCGGTAGCATCCAGGTCATTATCTATAGTTTTTGGGATTCCTATAACCTTTACACCCTTTTGGGAGAGTTCGTGGGCAATAGAAAGAGAACCATCACCCCCAATGACAAATAACACCTCAATATTGTTTTTGTGTAAATTTTCGATTACAGTATCGCTAACATCGTGAAATTCTAAGGTGCCGTTAACAGATATGGGAAATTTAAAAGGATTATCCCGGTTGGAAGTGCCCAGAATCGTTCCGCCTTTAGGGAGTAAACCTACCACGTCTTTCGTTGTTAGAGGCACACTTCGGTTTTCAATTGCCCCGCGAAAACCGTCTAAAAAACCGATTATTTTCTCTTCGGGAAGCTTTTGTTGAAGAGTTTTCACTAAAGCCCGAATTACTGCATTTAAGCCCGGGCAATCACCGCCACCGGTTAAAATACCCACTGCCATTTTGTATCCCTCCTTCTTTGTAATTAACCTATGGGTTTTACCGGTTTACTGCTATCTTCCGCTTCCTTTTTTAACTTTTTTTTGCAGAGTTCGCAGATTTGCAAATTTGATGGCTTAACCACCAGGTCATCGTCTTCATCGATAATTAAATCGATGGTAATTTTTTTCCCGCAAATTATACACGTGAACTCCATCTTTTTCACTCTCCTTAATATGTAATAAAAATATCGGGGATTCTATTTATAATAAAAGCCATTTCTTGCCATCTCGGCAGGGCCAGATTTGGCTCTACCCCAAGTATTTTAAAACCCTGGGAGTAAATTTCCTGCCAAAAGCTATAAACTATATCTTTCAATTCTCCGGTTATTTTCTTTTCGCTTAAAAACATAATAAATTTTGCTAAAAAGTTAGCTTGTCCGTAATCACAAAGCTGTTCAAGATAGCGAAGGTTTATGTATAAATCTTTATCTAAATAAAGGGTAAACTGGTCTTTGGCCTTAATTTTAGTAAAAGACTTATTCCATTTTTTGATTTTTCGCGACTTAACGGAAAGATTTATGTTCGTCGTATTTGACTCAAAACCGGTAATGGAGTGAACCTTGGCAGTTACATCGTGTGGTATATATTCTTCCATTAAAATTACGCGATCGGCGATTTTAAGATAATCCGAAAGACTGCCAACTACTATAATTGAAGAAACATCTAAATCCTTATAAAGATTTCTACACATTTTTAAAAACGGCGTGATGGGTTCTTTAACGACTAACTTTTCCATGAGCTTGTCTCTTAAAAGAAAATTGGTTGCGCTAACATCTTCGTCAAATAATAATACTTTAGCTCCCGCTTCAATGGCTTCCATTACATTGGCAGCTTGGGAAGTACTTCCGCTGGCATTTAAGGTTGAAAAACATTTAGTATCTATCCCCTGGGGAAGGTTGTTGATAAAGGGGGAAATGTCTACGTTATTAATTATCCTGCCGTCTTCTGCCCTAACTTTTACCGCAGTATTATCGGTTATGACAAATTCCCTGCCGTCGCCAAAACGGTGGTTATATATACCTTTTTCCAGTGCTTTTAAAAGGGTTGATTTGCCATGAAAACCGCCACCGATTATCACCGTAACACCTTTGGGAATAGCCATGCCCGAAATTGGTCCGGAATTAGGTAAATCTACGGTAATGCTTAAGCTTTCAGGAGATTTAAAGGGAACGGCGTTTTTTAATGGTTTTTCCGATTGTCCGGAAGCCCGGGGAAGGATAGCTCCATTGGCAATAAAGGCTATATAACCTTTTTCTTTTAAAAAGGAACGAAGGTATTCCTGATCTATGAAAAGATTTATTTGCTTTCTAAGGTTGTCATCATAAGCAGGTTTAAATATCACATAATTTTCCACGATATCTTTGAGTGCGTAAAGCATTTGGGTTAAAGCTTTAGCGTTGATTTTTCTGCCGTTAGCAGGTAAACCGAAATAAAAATTTAATTCGATATCAGTTCCATCAAGGTTGAAACTTGATCGCTTTAAAAGCTGCTGGCCGTTGGTATTAACGAAGATTACTCCGCTATTTCCCGAACCGTGGATTTTGGGTAGTTGGGATAATCCTTTAGAGAAGCGTTCCAGAATAAAATCGCCCAATGGAACTTCGAGTTCCTTTTTTAAATACTGTTTCGGGTATTTGTGCTGTTCTTCTTTTAAAGTTATTCTCACAATACTTGGAGGTGCAAAGGGGTCTCCTTGAATTTTAAGAAAACTTAACGAAAATTGCGGAAAAGTGTAACTGCCTTTAAGGCGAGAATAAGCTTTATAGCCGAGCCTGTCAATTTCCGAGATTATTTTAAATAATTTGTTCATACTATTTCTTTATTTATGCCTCCCCTCTAATCCGAGCATAAGTATTTTTTCCACCAGGTCCTCAAAGCTTATACCTTGAGCTTTTGCCGCGTCGGGAAATAAACTGGTGGCGGTCATTCCCGGAATGGTATTTACTTCCAAGACATAGGCTTCATTTTTTCTTACATCAATCATAAAATCCACTCGCGCAAAACCGCGACAACCTAAAGCTTTGTACGTTTTTCGGGCGAATTCAGTAACTTTTTGACTTAATTCCGGAGATATTCTTGGAGGTATGATATGTTCACTTAATCCGGGGGTATATTTAGCTTCATAATCGTAAAAACGAGTCTTGCTAACAATCTCAATTAAGGGTAAAACAACGGGATTAGAATTGCCCAATACCGAAGCGGTAACTTCTACCCCTTCAATAAATTCTTCAACCAAAAGCTGTTTATCTATTTCTAAAACTTTTTTAATAGCTTTCGGTAGCTCTTGCTCACTAAAAACAAACTCAATGCCAATAGTTGAACCTTCTCGGGGAGCTTTTATTACCACGGGAAGTTTCAATGTTTGCAGTATTTCAGAACTGATAGCTTCAAGATTGGGGTTTTCGTCAAAGTTAAAAGAAATATAGTCAGGTGTCGGAATTCCCTCGGCTTTTAAAATTTTCTTTGTCATTATTTTATCAATTGCTAAACTGCTGGCAAGTATTCCAGAGCCAGTATAGGGGATATCCATAATTTCAAGTAGCCCCTGGATGGCCCCGTCTTCCCCGTACTTCCCGTGAAGGGCGATAAAGGCAAAATCGATATTTTCCTTTTTTAATGTTTCGGCAATATTTCTGTCCATATCAATTTTTACAACGTTGTACCCCTTTTTTAATAAAGCTCTAAAAATTGCGTCGCCGGTACGCAAAGAAACCTCTCTTTCGGAAGAAAGCCCGCCACAAATGACGCCAATTTTCATTTTTTTACCTCCAAAAAAATGTTTTATAAATATATTTTATTTGTTACACTATAATCGTATAACATACAGGAATAAATTTCTACCCGCAAACTTCTTCTTGACGATGTTATTTTTTTTTCTTATAATAATCTTGCAATTGTTAAAGGGGAGTAGCTCAATTGGTAGAGCATCGGTCTCCAAAACCGAGGGCTGCGGGTTCGAGTCCTGTCTCCCCTGCCATAAAAAATAAACCTCGCATGAGCGAGGTTTTTCTGTTTTTTAAAGTTTGGTGGTGTAAATTTATTAAAGATTGAACTGTTTTGCTTTTTCTTTTATATCTTTAATTTTGGTTAAAAAACGATCCCTTGAAGGTATAATCCAATCGTTAATATGATTTATTCGATGATTTTTGGTCCAAAAGGGTTCATAATTTTCAGCAAAAACTAACTTACCGTCACGAAGTTCTGCCGGAGCCAGACAAAGGGCACAGTAAATTTTTGAATCTTCAAATTTAATTAACCTACTTTTACAGTAAGGACACTGATTTTCCTTGGCTTTCGGGGGCTCTATTTCTTTTCTTAGTGCTAAAACCAACTCTTTGCCAAGCCGGTAGGAATTTTCCAACAATTCATCATTTAATAAAACTTCTCCCGGTCCGGGAGCGTAACCGGCAAGAAAATCATAAAGACTAAAACCGTAACTTAAAATAAATTGATTTAAGATTTCACTGCCCATGGGATTCCATAAAGGGTTGCCAGCGACGCTGATGGTTATTCCCAGCCTTTTTTCAGGGTCCATTTCTTCTAAAAAAGGAGAAATCGTTAGACAGCGGTCAATCATTGTTTTTACTTTTCCGGTAGGACCAAAAAGATAGGTTGGAGCACCAGCTACTATGCCATTAGCGCTTTTGACTGTTTCAATAAACTTATAAAGGTCATCGTCTATCGGACATTTTCCTTTGTAAATGCAACTTAAACATCCCCGGCAGTACTCGATGTTTAAATCTTTGGCTTTAAGAAATTCAATAGACGCACCTGCCGACGCTGCCCCCCGAAGCGCCGTATTGACCAGGATGTCGGTATTACCCTTATCCCTGGCGGAAAAACTAATTCCCAGTATTTTCATCTCCCCACCTCACATGAAAAATATATGGTTCTTCTCCAGCCATAGTCAGGCCGAGAAAGAATACTGCCTCTTTAATTTGGTAATCCATTTTTTCCAGCACAATAATTCCCCTGACAATTTCGTTCGGTCCTAATTGGTCTTTTAGTTTTGGATAATCCCGGTTTTGATACAATGCCTCTACGTAAAAGCGATCTTTTTGACTAGCTCTGGGTTCTAATAAATTAAAACTCACCGGATGACTGGAAAGATTTTTTAATGTAATAAAGAGCCTGGTTTCGTTTTTACCAAATTCAATTTTTTCAAAGATAATTTCTTTATCTTTTCGTTTTAAGGTTTGCTTAACTTCTACTGTTTTAATTGGAGGGTCAAAAAGATGCCACGGCTCAAGAGGTTTATATCTTTCCACAATAACCACAGGTTTGGCAGCACCGTTTTCAACTAAAGGAGAATAAGCTAAAAAGCCTTCTAATTGGTAATATTTGGTGCCATTAAAAATGGAAAAGGGATCAAGATTTAAGGCTATTGTTAGTTTATTATCCTTTAACGAAGCCGGTTCTAATAAAAAATAACACAAGGTGCGGCCGTTTTGGGCGCCAATTATATCAAGAATCCTTCCTGTTATTTTGACTTTAGCTCCTGCCAGGTAATTATTGGCAAAAACTTGATTGAAATTATCATTGGTAAGGGTAATTTGCTCTTTATTTAAAATTTCGTTTAAGGATATAGGAGCACTGCCTTGATTTTGCATACTTGTACCTAAGGTAAAAAGATACAGAAAAGCAATGCCTAAAACTACCAAAGCTATTTTTAGAAAAGTTTTCTTATTAAAAAATAAACCAAGGTTTTTTTGCTCTTGATATTTAATCAAGTCCTGAAGTAGTTCACTAACCTTTTGATAACGGTTTTCGGGATTTTTTTCTAAGCATTTTAAAATAATTTTTTCAATTTCTAAACTACAATGACTATTGTAAGTCCGAATAGGTTCAGGATCAAAATGGAGTATGTTATAACTTAATTCGGAAAAATTTGTTCCAGAAAACGGATAATGACCGGTTAATAAATAGTAAAAAATACATCCCAAAGCAAAAATATCTGTTCGCTGATCAATCCCCGTTTTTAATATTTGTTCCGGAGCCATAACTACCGGAGTACCCAAGATAAAGCCTTCTTCTTTTTCTTCTTCGTTTAGTTGAGCTATACCAAAATCTGTTATTTTTACGATATCGTCGGTAGAAATTAAGATATTTTCCGGTTTTAAATCCCGATGAATAATGTTATGCTGGTGAATATAAGAAAGGGCTCTGGCAATTTGAATCATTATGTTAACAGCTTTTTTAACGGAAAGCATTCCACCCTTTTCTTCAAGATACTCAATTAAAGTTTTCCCCTGCACCAATTCAATTATCAGATATATTTTGTCATCAAAATAAAAGGTATCATAAAGTTTCACGATATTTTCATGATTAATTTTTGCCATTAACTGGGCTTCGTTATAAATTTTATCTTTGATATCAACCGGTAGGTCAATTAAAGTGATTTCTTTAACCGCTACTTCCCGGTCCAACTTATTATCGTATGCCCAGTAAACCTTGCTGAAATTTCCCTCGCCGATCAGATCTTCTAACCGATAGCGCCGGGAAAACTGTTCTTGAAGGTTTTGGTAATAAAGCCCGGTTTTAAACATACCGGTTTTTTCCCGTTCATCTTCGGGAATTAAGAAATTTATAGCCTTATCAATAAAATCTGAATCGTAAGAAACCTCTTCCCTGCTTAAAATAAATGCAGGAAGTTCATATAAACTAAGTATTTTGGTTTTACCAATTCTGCCAGGACGGGTAAAACGAAGCTTAGAAAAGTCAGCTTCCTCGTGAGCAAAGACAACTACAGGGTAAACCAAGATTCTGGTTTCTTCCTCAGGGAAATAAAGCCGTAAAAACTCTTTTACAAGTTTGGCATAATGGTTTACCTGAGCTGCAGGATTGCCAATCTTAATTTTTTCTTTTTGCCCTCCTGCCCACTTTTCCTGCCACCAGTTGCCCATGGCGCCACCAAAAACCCGGCCCCGCATGTTTTTGGTTTCAATAACAAAAATACCATTGGGGCCAATGACAATATGGTCAATATCCCAGCTGTCACCTTGATAATTTAAACGGTAAGAATTTATAATTTTATAACCATCAGGCAGGTGCTCTTTTAGTACCTCGGCTACTTTTTCTTCTCCTTGCTGGCCAAATACTCCCGATATCCTGGAAACTTCCTTGATGGTTATTCCCATTGTAGACCTCTCCTTAAAAAAATAACAAGCTTTCCAAGCTTGTTTATAAAATTCGACGACGATAAAAATTTACCTGCCTGCGAGGAAATGGAAATTTCATTCAAGTTTTAATAATGTTTCCTTGCGAAAATCCTGGCATTCGCAGGTATTTTGCGGGTTAAAATTTAAAATTGCCTCGGTAACTATTTGCAAATTTGTGAGAGCATCATTATAATAAATGTCTTTTAATTCCTCGTGTTCCCACTCTTTAATAATTCCTTCTGCATAATTAACTACCAAATCGATTCGGCCGTAGCAGGCACCAATTTCCCGGGCAAGATAAACTTCCGGGACCATACTCTGACCTATTACATCTGCTCCGGCATTTTTCAAAAAGGCAACTTCCGCAACGCTTTCAAAGTGGCGACCATCGGTACAAGCATAAATTCCGCGCTGAAAAACTCTGCCTTTGGCATGAGTTTTAGCACTTTCAAATAATGCGCGATTTATTTCCGGGCAGGTAGGTTTTCTCATAATTAAAAGGTAATTAGAAGTTAGATGGACATCTTTACGCATGGTAAAATCAAGGTAATCGGTAGGAATGACGTAATCCCTTAATTCTAACAAATGGTTTACAGCCCCTACCCCGCCTTCAGAAAATATTTTGTTTACTCCCAACTGTTGAAAAACCCAGAATACCTGGAGAGAGGCATCTCTGCGGGAAACACCAGGACGCCAGCCGTGCATTTTAACATGAACTACTTTTTTTGTACCGATTTCTAAGAAATATATTTTTGGAGATTGACCATAAGGTGTTGTAAAAGTTTCTTCTTTTATAAATTTAACATCAGGGGGTAGAAACTTTTCCGGAAATCCTATTCCCAGGGTACTGGAGCCACCGATATAAGCGATTTCAACATTCATTGCCGCTTCCTCCTTTTACAGCTGAATAAAAACTCCTGGTAGGTGTATGGTTTACCGATAAAACCGAAAAATTTAAGTCCGCAAGCAGTTTTAAAACTTCCTCCGGCGAAAAGAGGGAAAGCTCGTGCTGTTCATAGGAAACTTCGCCGGTATTCTGGTTATAAATTCTAAGTTTAATAAAAAATTTATTATTGTTAAATTTACCCGTCCAATTTAATACTAAATTATCTAAATGAAGTTCGCCAGGTATATTTTCTAAATTCAAAAGCCATTCTAAACGATTAAGGTCAAAATAAAATAAGCCCTGTTCGTTTAAGTTATCTTTTACTTGAGAAAAACACTGATATAAATCGTCCTTTGAATTTATATAATTAAGACAATCATGAAAGGCAAAGATTAGATCAACTTTTTCCGGAAGTTCTAAATTTACGATATCTTGACAAATCAAGTTTGTATTTTCTATTTTCTTGTTGTGGGCAACGGCAAGCATTTCAGGGCTAATATCCACTCCATATAATTTATAACCTTTTTTAGAAAGCTTTTCTAAAATTACACCGGTACCACAGCCTAATTCCGCAATAGTTTTCACTTCATAATTCCAGCGTTTTAGTAAATCTTCAATTAATTGGACCCAGTAATCGCCGGGAACTCCACTTAACAAAAGATCGTAGAAGTTGGCAATTTTACTGTAAGGCATACTTTACCTTCCTTTAAAAAAACTCTCCCCAAAAGGGAGAGTTTACTTTTGGAGAGCATTTTTAATTGAAACGAATACTTCTTCAATGGATTTTGTACCATCAATATTTTTCAACAAACCGGTTTTGGCATAATAATCTTTTAAAGGTGCAGTCTGCGCTTCATAGACATCCAAACGGTTGCTTACTGTTTCTAAAGAATCATCGCTTCTTTGGTATAATTCTCCGCCACAAGCATCGCAAACTCCTTCAACTTTTGGCGGATTGAATTTAACGTGGTAGGTTGCTCCGCACTGGCGACAGACTCTTCTCCCGGTTAACCTTTCAATTAATTCTTCTCGCGGAACCTCAATATTGATTACGCCATCTAAGGTTATTCCCATTTCGGAAAGCTTTTTATCCAGAGCTTCCGCCTGAGGTATGGTACGGGGAAAACCGTCCAAAAGAAAGCCTTTTGCGCAGTCCGGTGCTGATATTCTTTCTTCCACCATAGCAATTACGATTTCATCGGGTACCAGCTCACCTTTATCCATATATTCTTTTGCTTTTAATCCCAGGGGCGTTTGATTTTTTAAAGCAGCCCGGAACATATCGCCGGTGGAAATATGGGTAATACCAAACTCTTTAACAATTTTTTCCGCCTGGGTTCCTTTTCCAGCCCCCGGAGGGCCCATGATTAAAAGTTTCACGCTCCCGCCTCCATTTTAAGAATTTTCTATAAATTGCCATTAACTCTGAACTTAATTTTACTATCTTTTAGGTTTTACTGTCAATAAGCAAAACTTTATACATAAAACGCTGAAAACCAGGCAGGACTTAAGTTGTTAATTTCAATAACTTTTCCACAAAAGGCAAGTCTGCCGGCGCAAAATCATAAAAATTTAAATCCTTAATTTCAACCCAGCGCGCTTCAGCATGATCGTTTAGCTTTATTTTCCCTGAAACTGGCTGGGCTAAAAAAGCTAATAATCTTATTATAAAAAAAGGGTACTCATAAATCGATTCACCAAAAAATTGGGTAATCTTGATGTTAAGGTCCAACTCTTCTTTTATTTCCCTAACAAGACAATCTTCGGGCGTCTCACCCTGTTCAACTTTTCCCCCGGGAAATTCCCATTTTCCCGGCAGGTATTTATCATTAAGTTTACGGCGGGTTATTAAGACTTTCCCCTTGTGTATTATTATTGCTGCTGTAACCGTTTTCATAATATTTTTATTGCCTCCAGCGTTGATCTTACCGGCTTCTTTATTTTACTATAACTTTACCAAAATTAACAGCGGATAAGTATGAACATAGAAAAAAGCCCCGCAAATCCTTGCGGGACTTTGTTTTCAATGGTCGAAAGCAATCCTTCAACAAATCTTTAGCAATTAAAGACAAAACTAAAAACCCTTTTAAGTAGACTTTTAATCTACTTAAAAGGGTTTAAGTTCCTTACTTCTCCCACCACTTATAGGGCTTAACCGGAGGTGTCATATACGTTAACCTGCTGTGTTTTAATCCCATGTACACGTAATTTTTTACCATCATCGCTGCTGCAAAGGCTGGATCTACTACTGGAACATCATAGCCAGCCTCTTTTAGCCGCTTCATTAAATTATGAGCCATACCCATCATTCCTGTACAGCCCAATACCACCACCTGGACATGGTCGTTTTTTATCGCTTCTAAGCTTTGATTAAACAGAGCGTCTTCTAACTTCTTTTTGTCTCCCAAATCCAGAACCGGAATATTAACATAACGGATTGATTTTACCCGTTTCTCTATTCCCATTTTGGCTATTAAGTCTTGAAGCATGGAAACAACATTGGGTAATACTGTAACAATGCCTATGTTTTTCCCAAGGCCTAAGGCAATTTGCATTGCCGGCTCAAAGCCACCGCAAACCGGAATGTCTACCAATTCCCTGGCAGCGTTAACTCCGGGATCTCCAAAACAATCAATAATAACACCATCAAAGCCCTCTTCCTGGGCTTTTTTAACCTTATTTAAGATATCCGGTATGGCCATAGCTTCGTCAAATTCACTCTCAATGGATGCCGGGCCATAATCTAAATTTTCCACATCAAAGCTGTCATGCGGTCCAACATAATGTTTAAACTCTTCCCTGATTTCCTCATTAAAAACATCTGAAGTAATCGGCATTATTACCTTAATTTTCATTAAAAATCCCCCCCGTTTATTTTAACTTAAAGTAAATCCCCGGCAGCCTTTACCCGGATTCTTACCGCATTTCCGGGCAGGTAAGCAAGCGGAATATCTTCTACATGAACAATATTTACGGAATCCGGATTAGCTCCAGCTTTAATAGCCTCATTTATTGCCAGCTGTTTAGCATTATTTAGAGCCTCATCCCTGCTCATTTCGCTTAATGAATAAATCCGGTCCACTTCACCGCTAACCTGAGCAATAGCAGCACCCAAGGCATTGGCAACACCAAAATTTTGCGGACGCACAACCTGGCTTACACCATTAATATTATTACTTACAATTATGCTGCCTCCCCCAACAAGAACGAGCGGTTGAGGTTCTTTGCTGGTTTTTATTTTATCAATCGCTTCTTCAACCAATTCCTGCATTTTCTGGTAGGCTTTTTGAGCAAATTCTAACGGTAAATCCTTTACTTTTTCTTTATCACCAACCTCTGCTAATCCCAGGCGTACGGCTATATCGGTAGCGGTAACGGTCTTACCGCCGAAAACTAATGCTTCTTCGGTTATTCGGTAGCCAACGCTATCGGGTCCAATTTTCACCTCACCGTTTTCTTCCCGAATAATCGTGCCACCTCCAAGGCCAATGGAAATCAGGTCGGGCATCCTGAAGTTCGTTCTTACTCCTCCAATTTCTACTGCAATTGAAGATTCCCGGGGAAACCCTTGAGCAATGATACCGATATCGCTGGTAGTTCCACCCACATCGAGCACTAAAGCATTTTCTAAGTTACTTAAAAAGGCAGCGCCCCGGATACTGTTAGTAGGTCCGCAGGCAATGGTTAAAATGGGATACCGCATCGCATAATCAATTGACATTAAAGTACCATCGTTCTGGCAAAGAAATACTTTGGCATCGGTAACTCCTTCCCGCGCTAACGCTTCTTTAAATCCATTGGCTGTAGTCCGAGCCACTTCAACTAAAGCAGCATTTAAAACAGTAGCATTTTCCCGTTCTAAAAGACCAATTGAACCAATTTCATGAGATAGCGAAATTGGAATATCGCCAAGCACTTCTTGCAGTATTTCCCGGGCCCTTAGTTCATGCTGGTTGTTTACCGGGGAAAAAACCGAAACCACCGCAACGCTTTCCACTTTGCCCTTAATTTCCCGGGCAATTTTTCTTAGTTCTTCTTCATCCAAGGGACTGATTTCCCGGCCATCAAATTCATGACCACCGGCAATTAAATAGTAATGATTTCCTACCGCCTCAACTAAATCCTTTGGCCATGCCACTAAGGGGACAATCGCTTCCGTTGCAGGACGGCCAATACGAATAATTGCAGTTTTGCAAAGGCGTTTGCGTTCCACAATCGCATTAGTAGCATGGGTAGTACCAAGCATAGCATATTTAATATTTTTCCGGTCAACTTTACTTTTTTCTAAAACCCGATGCAACGCTTCATATATGCCGGTGGAAACATCTTTTGTAGTTGGCACTTTGATGCTTTCAACTAAATTCATATTTTCATCAACCAGTACCGCGTCCGTATTGGTACCCCCAACGTCAATGCCTATCCGATATTCCATTTTTTCCGACCTCCTTTAACCTTTAACGAGCTCTTCAATAGGTACATAATCAACATCGTAACCAAAGTAGCGAGGCCCAACGGTTGCAATTCCCTTTTCACTCCGCCACTTTGAATCACAGGGAATACCGATGACCACTACCCTTTGACCATAACGTAAACCTTCAGTAGTAATAGGCGCTGCTGTATGGGCATCCACGATGCAAATTAAATCAGGAACTGTAGCTACTACTTTTCCGTTTCGCCGGGCAATTAAATTCTCGTTTTGGAAGTCAATTATCATACTTTCCCCTTTATACTGGTCAATTCCGTCAATATGTGCTTCACCCCGAACAAAGCCACCGGTAGTCCGTCTTTGCACATCGGAAATTTTTCCTTTGAAGAGGGCAAAACCGCCGGTTGCTTTTAAGAGCGCTTCAATGGGATCTTCGCCATTTTTGCGGGCTTCCCGGATTGCCCGGCCGATTTTTGCCGAGTAAGTAACGATATTGCGAATTCCCGCCTGTTTCAAATCTCTACCATACATTGGATAAATTGCAATCATTACCGAGCCACCCATAACTACCGTGGCATTTCGGGCAAGACTTTCCGTCCAAAAATTATTGATGGTATTTAAAAGTAACGAATTCCCCTTTTCGTCGGCCAGGACCATAGGAGTGGCCGAAACACCATATAAATGAAAAGTAACCATTTGTAATTCGGGAAAAGCTCGTCCCATCCCATCTACATCCACCAGTGGAAGTTTCTTTTCCGCTGCCACGGTAATTGGAATCATGGAGTTAAGTCCACCGGCTTCAATGGGAATAACCGCAAAGATTTCTTTACCCAGGTAATTTTGCAGGCTGTCAAAAGCCCTGAAGATCTCTTTTCCCGACGGTATTTTTTCCACCAATACTGTTGGTGCTCCCATCATGGCTGCGGGGACAACCAGGGCATCATCAGGCACATCATCAACACCAATAAGTTCTACTGGACCATTTTTTTGTAGGGCCTGAATGGCCATAAGCTTCCCTACATAAGGGTCTCCCCCTCCCCCGGTTCCAAGAAGAGCAGCTCCAACTGCAATGTCTTCAACCATTTGCACATCGATTTTGCTCATAAATTATACCTCCCCAGCCTCTGATTTTTTAATAAATTTTGCATTTTTGGCAGGTGAGAAAGCCATATACACTTTCATTAAAACAAAATAGAAAATCATCCCGGCAATTAATGAATTTAACGCTTGATTTAAGCCCCCTTTGTAAAAATAACCCACTAAAAACGCTAAAACTAAACTAACGATAGCAATAGGATTCCAATCTTCAACTTCCTTGGGCAAACGTCCATACACACGGCTTTCTTCCAGCTCTTTTCTGTATCGTTTTAAAATAAAGTAATCAACCACCATAATCCCACCTACGGGCGGAACTGCAATACCAAGGATAACTAAAAAGTTAACAAATTTATCCAGTATTCCCAAGACAGAACCCAAAGTTCCTAATAAGCCAATAATAATTGTTAAAACTGCTCTACTTATTTTCACTCTAAAAACAGCATCAAGGAAATTAGCAATTCCTAACGATGCAGCATATAAGTTCAAATCATTAATCTTAATCGTTGAAAATATTACTAAAGCAGCTGAAATCCAGCCACCTAAATTTAACATAATAGTTATCACATCAGCACTTTTTACCGCATGGGACATTAACACAGCTATAAAAGTTATTAAAAGTTCTCCGGCAAAAATACTAAGAAGCGTCATCCAAAAAACATCTTTGGCGTTGCGGTTGTATCTTGATAGGTCAGGAGTCACCACTGCGCCCACCATAAAGCCACCGGCAACCATAGTAACTGCAACACCGAAATTCAAAGCTGGGCCAGGTGGTGGCGAAATTAGCAGCGTGTTAAGGTCATATTTGCTTAATAAATGATAGGTAGCAATACCCACTGCCACTAAAAAACCTGGAACCGCAATGTTAGCTGTATAGCTTAACATTTTATAACCGTATACAACTAATAAGGTAATTAATACTCCGGTAATTACCGACATAATCTTGGTACTTACTGCCCCACCAAACGCTTGACTTAATCCCTGAGCAAAGATCGTATTTTGAATGCCAAACCAACCAATACATGAAATCCCCACAATTAATCCAATTAAACTTGATCCTAACCTCCCAAAGCCGGCCCACCTGGTTAAGAGAGAGGTTGAAAGACCTTCCCACGCTCCGGCAACCCCATTTAAAAAACTAATGATTTCAAGCAGCACCGACCCAAGGACCGTAGCAAGCAAAGCATCTTTCAGGGTCATACCATATCCAAGCGCTGCACCTAACATAAACTGCGATAAAGTAACAACAGCACCAAACCGAATCATGAAAACTTCCCACATCGGTCGCCGTTCTTCCATGGGAATTCTTGCTAAGGCATAATCTTCACCTTTTACCATCTTGCCATCCTCCCTTGTAGATTTATTTTTTAAATATTACTGGTTTAAGTTTTTAGCAAGTTTTATGCCAACAATTTTACCGGTATTTCAGTCTATAAATTCGTTATTTTCCCCGAAAAACTATCCTTGTCATAGGTCTTTTTTGATTGTAAAATAAAAATATACCTGATATTTCTTACAATTTCTTAAGTATTCTTATTTTTTATTAATTTTTCTCATTTTATATAGCGGTGATAAAAAATGATGAGAAAAGACTTTACTGAAGCACTTAAAGAAATTTTCGGACTTGTTACCGATCTTCCGAAAAAATGCCTTTCTTTAATACCACATCCACAGGTTGGTTATCGTGTTTTGTCAACACCCTGTACACCCAATTGCCCGGAAGCAGCTACTTGCCCATACAATTTAATCTTAACCTTTAAACTTAAAGATGAAGATTTTTGGGTAGCATTCCCCAAAAAACGTGAAAACAACGTGACTCTAACACCTGCTCTACTTCTTAAATTTCTTTTGATTGTTTTAGAAAATTTGCAGGCCTTAGAGCAAGAAGTTGACAATTCATTGGTCAAAAACGCTTTGCAATTCCTGGCAAGCCAGTTGGACACTAATATTTTTCTTTTTGACAGCAAAGGTCAAGTAATCGTAAGCCAGAGTACTTCTCCTATTTCAATTTCTACCTTTGACCTTTGGGAAAAATTAAACCAGGCTGGAGAACCAGAGGGTTTGATCGAAACGACGGAAGGAAACTTTTACTACCGTGCATTTACAAAAAACGGCAAGATGGCGGGAATATTGGCTTGGAAAACAGAACCAATCCAACCGGAAGAAACCGACTCGTACTTTTCCAAGGACTCTATTTTTATTATTCCCGGCAAAAACCCCCGCTTTTTAGAAATCAAAAAACTTGTCAGGCAAATTGCAATAACTAACAATACGGTCCTGCTCCAGGGAGAAAGCGGTACGGGTAAAGAACTTTTTGCTCGTTATATCCATTACTTAAGTCCGCGGAAAGATCGGCCTTTTATTGCCATAAACTGCGCAGCAATTCCCGAAAACCTTCTGGAAAGCGAGCTATTCGGTTATGAAGATGGTTCTTTTACCGGTGCCCGTCGGGGCGGCAAGCCCGGCAAATTTGAGCTTGCAAATGGTGGAACAATCTTCCTTGATGAAATTGGCGATATGCCGATTCAATTACAGGCAAAACTTCTCCGGGTTTTGGAAGAAAGGCGGGTAGAAAGAATTGGAGCTACTGTTTCCTATCCAGTCGATATCCGCATTATTGCGGCAACGAATAAAAATTTACAAGAATTAATTGATGCAAAACTTTTCAGGGAAGATCTCTTCTTCCGTCTAAATGTATTCCCGGTTCATATACCACCGCTACGCGAACGGCGAGATGACATACCTTTGCTTTTGGACTTTTATTTAAAAAATATTTGTCTGGAGCAAAATAAACCTTTTAAAATTTTTAGTCCTGAAGCCGTACAGATTCTTAAAAATTATCATTGGCCAGGAAATGTCCGGGAGTTGAAAAACGTAGTTGCCTACGCCGTGTCCCTTTGTGAAGGCGACATCATTACGCCGCCTTTTCTACCAAAGTATTTACTAAACGGTTCATTGGTCAGTACACCGCAACCTAAAGTTATTAATTCAGGAATCCCAAATCTTGAAAGTAGAAAAATAAAGGAGCGTTTAGAAATTCTTTTAGCCGAATACGGCCATTCTACCCAGGCCAAAAGGTTAATTGCTCAAGAACTGGGTGTTAGTTTAGCAACTCTCTATCGCTGGCTTAACAAATACCGTCTAAAGTAGGTGAAAAGATGCAGGAAATTGCCCGTGAATGGCTCGAACCGCTCTGGTACGGTAGTATTTTCCTTGGTTCCGGCGGTGGCGGAAAAAGTCACCTTTTAGCAATCGAGCTGCAAAAAGCACTGCAAAACCGCAGTATTCCTTTGTTATCCCTTGAAGAATTGCCGGAAAATGATTTTTTTTGCGGGACCGGTCTTTTTGGTTCGCCGGAATTGTGTGAAGAAAACCTGCCCTCCGGATTTGAGGCGGGTATCATTATTGAAGAGTTAGAAAAACATACCGGGGTCAAGTTTAAAGGGATCACCATTGTTGAAGGTGCAGGTGTTAATATCTTTTATCCCCTTTTAGCGGCACTGCAAACCGGCTTACCCGTTGTTGACGGCGACAGCATGGGTCGAGCCTTTCCTGAGCTACAAATGACTACCTATCACCTTGAAAACTTAACGGCAGCACCTTTAGTGCTAATTGATGGCAATTATCACTTACACTATTTTCTTGATAAACAAGATACTTTTCTTTTAGAGCTAAATACTCGCCAGATAATTGGACAGCAGGGAGGCATTGGCTACTTTGCAGGCTTTCCTTACCCCGGTTCCGTTTTAAAGCGAGTTCTGCTTCCTGGCACATTGACCTTTGCGCGCGAAATTGGAGAATGTTTCCTGCAGGCTGATAATTACCGGGAGTTAATTACCATGCTCTTGGAAGTTACTTCTAACTCCTTTTACGGCCCCGTAATTGAGCTTTTCCAGGGAATTGTAAAAAAAATATCAACCTATGAATTGGCAAAATGGAAATCTGCTACATTAACTTCACCGAAAGGCGAAGAACTGCAACTTCTTTTTCAATACGAAAATCTGCTCGCCTTTAAAAACGGTAATGTTGCTGCAAGCGTACCTGATTTAATATCAGCAATTGATTTAAATGAACTTAAGCCGGTAAACAACAACGAAATTTATGAAGGACAGCGTTTAGCACTCCTGGGCCTTCCGGCCCCGCTAAGACTTAGAATCAAAAAAGCTTTAGATGTAGTGGGACCACAATGCTTCGGCTACCGCACTACCTACCTGCCCTTGGAAAGGCTATATCCAAACCACTACCGCAACAAGGAGGTATTTTCGTGAAAATTGTATTGGGAGTACTTTTCAATGGTCAATCCGGGACTCTTATTGCTGGAGCGGGCAGGCACCTTTTATATGAAGGAAAGTTCTCCGCGCAAAGCTTTTTAGTTGAATTACAAAACTGCCTTACCCACTTGGGATTATCAAAGCAGGATGTCCGCAAAATTTACCTTACTCCTCCCTTTTCTTTAGAAAATCAGAGTAACCTTAAACCAATTTTTC